>CAZHGG010000577.1:0-4729 GCA_964531755.1 uncultured Polyangiaceae bacterium | reverse complement strand
GGGCTTCTCCGCCGCCGGCTTCTCGGCCGCCGCCTTCTTCGACGCGGGCTTCTTCGACGCGGGCTTCTCCGCCGCCGGCTTCTTCGACGCGGGCTTCTTCGACGCGGGCTTCTTCGACGCCTTCTGCGCGGCGGGCGCCGCCGCCGGCTTCTTCGCCGCGGGCTTCCTCGTCGCGGGCTCCTTCGCCTTCGCGTCGGCGCTCGGCGCGGCTTCTTCCGCCGCGGGCGCGGACGGGGGCGCCGCCGGCACCGCGTGGAGGGCCGCGCGACGCTGCTGCTGCTTCTGCGCCTCGACGAGCTCCCTCGGGACGTCCTCCGGCCACACGAGCCCCTGCCCGTCCTCGCCCGTGAGGGCGAACACCGACGTCCAGGGCACGATGCAGAAGAACGGCGTGCGGTTGAAGCTCAGCGTGCAGCTCATGCCCTGGTCGTCGAACTTCAGGTCGTGAATGGGGACCGGCATGTTCAGGCCGACCTGCAGCACCAGCTTGTGCTGGTTCTTGAACCCCATCGGGGTGACGACCCCCTCCCGCCGCGGGTCGAGGTACACGAACACGCTCGTGCGCTCCAGGAGCGCCAGCGCCACGTCCTTCTTGGGGGGAAGCGGGGACGACATTCCCCTCGGCTCTTAGCGCGGGCGCGACCGATACGCCACACTGAACCTGAAGTGAGCCCCGCGGGAGCGAACGAAGGTCGATCGCGCGCCCGCGCCGGTGGCGATCGCCCCCCGGAGGCGAGTCTCGCCATCCACGCGGTGGTAGGCTCCGCGCGTGCCGAGAGCCCCTCTCCGCGTGCCGCCCGTCCCATGCATTGTGCATGAATCGGTCTTCGACGCCTTCGGGTGGTGCGCGAGCGACACCCTCGCGTGGGTCTCGGCCGACGGCCTGGGCGACCGCGCGCCCCCGGGCCCGGAGAACCCGCCGGGCCTCGGCTTCGTGCTGCGCCCTCCCGAGGTCGGCTTCCTGCCCGCCGAGCTGGCGTCGCTGCACCTGCCACGTGTGCCCCTGCCCGACGGGGCGCGCATGCTCGCCCCATGGGCGATCGACGACGCGACGGATCTCCTCTACGAGACGCGCACGCCGCCGGGCGAGGCGCTCTTCCTCGCCACCACGAGCCTCGCGGCGCTCTTCTGGGGCCTGCACGACTGGGCCCATTTCCACGCGCACGGGCCCTTCGAAGAGCGCGCGGCGACCGAGCTGCAGTGCGACGCGACCGCGCTCGTGTGGCTCCGGCTGAACGCGGCCGTGGCGGGCCTCGCCGAGGACGAATGGGAGCGCGCGCGCCTCGCCGCCGTACGGCTCTCCCGCGGCCGCTTCGCGGCGGAGGGCCTGTCGTTCGATCCCGCGCGGCTCTCGGCCCAGGCGCTGGACGCGCTGGCCGTGCAGGCCTCGGCCGCTACTTCGCCCGCAGCCGACCCGTGATGCTCGCGTACTCGGTGTCGTAGTCGCCCTGGCTGGCCGCGATGACGGCGTGGGCCTCGTCTCGCCCATACACGCGGGCGATCTCGACCACGTGCTCCTGTGAGCCGGGCGGCTGCTTGTAGGTCAGGAAATAGTGGTGCAAGCGATCGATCAGCGCCTTCGGGCACTCCGCGAGATCGCGCAGGTGGCCGTACACGTCGTCGCCCTGGAGCACGGCGATGATCTTGTCGTCGGCCTCGTCGCGGTCGACCATGAGCAGCCCGCCGATGGGCACGGCCTGCACGAGGATGTTGCCGTGCGGGATGTTGCGCTCGGTGAGGATGCAGATGTCGAGAGGGTCGTCGTCGCCACGCGTGCCGGTGCGGCCCGTCTTCTGGTCGCAGAGCCCGCCCACCACGGGGCCGCATAGGGTCTGCGGGATGAACCCGTAGAGCGTCGGGCACGTGTTCGAGAACTTCTGCGGTCGGTCCACCTTGAGGATGCCCGTCGCCTTGTCCAGCTCGTACTTCACCGTGTCCGTAGGGACGATCTCCACGTAGGCGGTCACCAACGCTGGGGCCTTCGGCCCGATGTCGGGGCCGTGCCACGGGTGCGCGGCGAAGAGGTGCGAGAGGGCTTGCTCGAAGGGGCTACGGCTCATGCCCCGCACGCTAGCAGGCTGGTCGCCTCGCGGACGCACCGAGCGCAACCGTGACGCCGCGAGCGCGGTACGACCCCCTCACACATTCGACGACCGACCGCGGCGCGGGCCGCCACAGGCTCTTGAAACCCACGGAAGGCTCTGCGATTCTCCTAGGAGTCATGGCCAGTCAACCGCCCCGCCGGCGCTCCTCCGGTCGCATGCATGCGGTGGACTTCGACAGTGAGGCGACGAGCATCACGAATTTCAGCGAGCTGCAGCGCGAGATCGCCGCCCGAAAGCGGCAGGCGCTGCAGGCCTACCTCGTCGTGCTCACGGGCTCGAACGTCGGCGCGATGCACAAGCTCGAGGCCGCCGAGACGGTGCTCGGGCGGTCGAACCAGGCCGACCTGCGCCTCACCGACGACGGCATCTCCCGCCGCCACGCGCGCATCCTGAAGGCCGACTCCGACGTCGTCATCGAGGACCTGAACAGCGCGAACGGCACGATGGTCAACGGCGAGCTCATCACGCAGCGCGTGCTGAAGAACGGCGACAAGATCAGCATCGGCGCGAGCACCGTCGTGCGCTTCTCGTTCAACGACACGCTCGACGAGAGCTTCCAGCAGAAGATGATCGAGGCCGCGCTTCGAGACGGGCTCACCCGCGCGTACAACAAGCGGTACTTCCTCGAGCGCCTCGAGACCGAATACGCGTTCGCGAAGCGTCACCACGCGGAGCTGTCGCTCCTGCTGTTCGACATCGATTTTTTCAAGAAGATCAACGACAGCCGCGGGCACCTCGCGGGCGACGCCGTGCTCATGGAGCTGTCGAGCGTCGTGCAGACCATGCTCCGCGCCGAGGACGTGTTCGCCCGCTACGGCGGGGAAGAGTTCGCCGTGCTCGCCCGGGGCACCTCGCTCGCGAAGGCCGCGCTCCTCGCCGAGCGCATCCGCGCCCGCGTCGAGGAGACCGACTTCAGCTTCGAGGGCGTCTCGATCCCGGTCACCATCAGCGTGGGTGTCGCCGGGCTCCCCGAGACCCGCTGCGACGACGCGCAGCAGCTCGTCGCGGGCGCGGACACGGCCCTCTACGACTCCAAGCGGGGCGGCCGCAACCGGGTGACGCTGAAGGACATCCCAATCTAGCCTGCGGCCCGCGGGCGACTCCGCCCCGTCGGGAGCCTACGTCCGCGCGTCGCCCGCGCCCGCGCCGTCCAGGAACTCCGTGAGGGCCGTGAGCACCTCGGGGGCGATCCCGTGGCCCCCCTCGAACGGCACGAAGCGCGCGGCGATCCCCGCCTCGCGGAGCCCCTCGTGGAGGCGCGCGGCGAAGGCGTACGGCAAGATGTCGTCCTCGACCCCGTGGCTCTGGAAGACCCGCACGCGCGCCAGCGCGGGGAACCGCGGGCGCCACTCTGGCTCGCACAAGAGCGAGCCCGAGAGCACGACGAGCGCCTCGAGACCGAGGTCCTCGCGCAGAGCGGAATCGGTCGCGAGCATGGCGCCCTGCGAGAATCCCCCGAGCACGACGCTCGCCTCGGGGTGACGAGCCCGCAGCGCGCCGAGCAGCTTCACCACGCCCGCGCGCGCGGCGTCGAGGCCCTCCGGCCGCTCCCGCGTCAGATCGCGGAGCCCGCCCGCGCGCCGCGCCCGCTCGATCGCCTCGAGGTCGAGCCTCCACCACGCGCGGGCGTCGATGAACGGCGGGGCGCCATAGAGGTCCGCAAACGTGAGCGGCGCCGCCGGGAAGACCAGCGCGGTGTCGGGGGCGGCGAGCGCCGTCGAGAGCCCAACCAGGTCGTCGCCCGGCGCGCCGAAGCCGTGGAGGAGCACGACCAGGCGGCGCGTGCGCCCCGAGGGCGCCGGAGCGACCACACAGTCGAGCTCGCCCAGGGTCGCGGTGGTGAGCGTTCGGGGATCGTTCATGGCGACACCTCGCCTTCGCCTCGTCCCGAGAGACCTCCGTTCGCCCGTTCGCGGCTCACTTTCAGGTTCATGCGCGCAGCATGGCCGAAGTGGCGCCTCACGAGAAGCCGGTCAGCGCGCGAGGTCGGGGGAGGCCAGCACGAAGGAGAACCGGTAGGGCGCCGCGTCGAGGTGGAAGTGGCTCCAGTGATCTCCATAGCCGGGCCCAAGCACGACGCGGAAGAGATCGCGGTCGGCGACGAGCCGCAAGGCGAGCCGGTGGAGGAAGCGCGAGTGCACCCGTCCGAGAGGGCTCTTCGCGAAAAAATGCCATGAAATCGACACCTTAAAGGCCAACGCGAGCCCCGCGGGGAGCCCCTCCGGGAGGCGCTCGCCCGCCGGGAGGGCGCCGAAGGTGAACGAGTCGACGTCGATGGCGTTGCCGAACGCGTGCTCACTGAAGCGCCGCTGGCCGTTCAGAGACTCGCACGTCGTGCCGCCGAGGTGGTGCAGCTCCTCGGGCGCGCGGCCATACACCTCGACGGCCGTGCTCGCGACCAGGGCGTCGAAGGCGATGAGCTTCTCGACGAACGCGCTGTGGACGAAGATCGGCGACGCGTACCGCACGCCGGTACCCGCGTACCGCCGCGTGTCGAAGCGCGGGCACTTCATCCGCCCGGCGGGGATGTCGCGCGACACGCCGTCGAGCGCGTACGGCGTGGCGGGCGCGGCCTCGGGAGCGGCCACCGGCGCGCGCGCGGGCCCCTCGGCGCCGGCGCCTCG
>CAZHGG010000576.1:0-4739 GCA_964531755.1 uncultured Polyangiaceae bacterium | reverse complement strand
CCGAAGATCTCCCGATGTTCGAGGGCACCTCGACCCTCGGCCCCGAGCACGTCGCGCCGGCCGCGCTCTTCCTCGCGAGCGAGCTCTGCGGCGCGCGCACGGGCTACGTGCTCGCGGTCGCGGGTGCGCGGATGTATGCGTTCAAGGTGGTCGAGACGGCGGGCCGCTTCAAAGAGGGCGACTCGACCGTGTGGACCGCGCAGGAGATCGCCGAGAGCTGGGACGCCATCGTGCGCGCCTGACGCCGGCGCAATGACGCGGCGCGCGACGCGATAGGACGCGAGAAGGACCTTCTCAACGGGACCCGAGCCGGTAGGCTCGAGGGATGCTGAAACCGAGCGCGATGCTGAAGGCGGCCGTCGGCTACCTGCGCAAGAACCCAGACGAGGTCGTCAAGGCAGCGGCGAACGCGACGGCCCTGAAGTTCGGGGTGCCCCTCGCGGGCCTCCGCTGGCTCGCAGGGCAGGTGCAGGGGAAGAAGGCTCCAAAGGACGTCGAGATCGACTCGACGCCACCCGCGCTCCGCCTCTCTGCCGTGGTCGACGCGATGGGCACGCCGCTGCGCGCCGCCGCGTCCATCAAGATCGACGAGGTCAGCGTCTCGGCCGAGTCCATCCGCGTCGGCGTGCGCCTGCGGGACGTGAAGCTCGCCGTGCGGTCCGACGTCGAGTCCCCCGTCGCCATGTTGGTCCGCTCGGGCGCGCTCGACCTGTCGAAGCCGGGCAACGTCGCGAAGTACCTGCCCAAGCGACCCGCCGCGATCGTCGAGGCCGAGGGCGATCGCATCGTCCTCGACCTCATGAAGGTCCCCAAGATCGCGGCGAACGCGGCGCTGCGCAGGGCGCTCAGCGTCATCACGCCGGTGCTCGGCATCGGCTCGATCGAGACCGACTCCGACCACCTCTACGTCTCGCTGAAGGCGACCCCGGCCGGCATCCCTGAGGCGATCGAGGCGCTCCGCCGGTAGCGCGCGCCCGAATCAGCGGAGGAGCGATCGACATTCGCGCTCGGCCATTTGGGCGTGCTATGCATACGGTCACCGGGGAGTCGCACAGCCTGGTAGTGCACGAGCTTTGGGTGCTCGATGTCGTCGGTTCGAATCCGGCCTCCCCGACCCTGCCTGAACTCGCCTGCGTGTGAGCTCGTCTGCTACGCGGGCGCGGCGCCGCCGTGTCCGCGAATGAACGCGCCCACCTCGTCGATCCCGCGTTGGGCGTCAGGCGTCACGGCGCGGAGCAGGTGCCACACGTGCACCATGTCCGGGTACTCGGAGTAGGTGAGCTCGACGCCCGCGGCGCGCGCGCGCGCGGCGAACGCCCGAATCTGGGCGACCAGCGTCTCCTGCGAGCCGGCGTGCACGAGGAGCGGCGGCAGCCCCTCGAGCGCGGCGAACAGCGGCGAGACGTCGGGGCGCGCGGGGTCCTGCTCGCCCAAGTAGTGGCGCGCCGCGAGGAGGCAGTGCTCCTTGCCCACGAAGTCGAAGCGGGCGTTCTCGTCGAAGGTGTCGCCGGAGCAGCCGAGGTCCACCCACGGGCTCAGCGCCACCGCAGACGCGGGCAGCGGGAGACCTGCGTCGCGCAGGGCGAGCAAGGTGTTCAGCACGAGCGTCCCGCCCGCGGAGTCGCCGCCGAGCGCGATGGCGCCCGGCGCGATCCCCTGCTCGAGGAGGGCGCGATAAGCCCTCACGGCGTCGGTCACCGCGGCCGGGGCGGGATGCTCGGGCGCGAGGCGATACTGCAGCGCCAGCGTGCGTGCACGGGCCGCCCGGGCGAGCCCGCCGACCAGCTCGCCATGGGTGCGCAGCGAGCCGAACACGAAGCCCCCGCCATGGAAGTAGAGGAGGACGTCTGGGCCGGCGTCGGGCGGCTCGACCCAGGCGCCATAGAGGGGCTCCTCCCCGCTCGCGGCGAGGTCCACGAACCGCGGCGTGAGCCCGTCGCACCGCAGCGGGCTCAGCGCCTCGCCGACGTCGCGCCAACGCACCATGCCCAGCGACGGCATGACCGACCAGGAGCCGCGCGTCGCCGCGACGACGAGCTCCATCCCGAGCCCCCACCGCGGGTGGACGCGGCGCCCCACGAGGCGCGACAGGAGCGCGCGACACAGCGCGAGCACGGCCGCGCCGACCACGCGCGCCTCGTGGCCGAGCGCCGCGCGGGGCCTCGGCAGCGCGATCGCGTGAGGAACCTCGCGCTCCGGGCGCGCGGCGGCCAGGTCGGTCATGGCGACGGGCCTTAGGGGCGGCGCGAAGGGACGTCAATCTCCCCGCCGCACACCCCGAAATCGCGCAGCGACCCCTTGCATTAGTTCGACGGCTGTCTAAATAGACATCCATCAAACAATGACCCACGCGTCCCTGTACGAGGCCATCGCCGACCCCACCCGCCGCGCGCTCCTGCGCGCGCTCCGCGACGGCTCGCAGAGCGCCGGCGAGCTCGCCGCGCCCTTCGAGCTGTCGAAGCCGACCCTGTCGCACCACCTGAAGGTCCTGCGCGAGGCGGGGCTCGTCCGCGCCGAGAAGCGCGGCACGCGCGTCGTCTACTCGCTCACCGCGAACGTCCTCGAAGAGCTCGCCGCCGAGCTGCTCGACCTCGCGGGCAGGGCGCCCGAGCTACGCGTCCCAAGAAAGAGAGGTACGTCATGACCACGCCTCGCTCGTCTCGCTCGTCTCGCTCGCCTCGCTCGCCGCTGTCGCGCGTCGACCTCGCCGCCCTCGGGCTCGTGGCCGGCTCCTTCGTCGGGTCCGCGCTCGCGTACGAGCGCCTGCCCGCGCGCGTGCCCGTCCACTTCGACCTCCACGGCGTGGCCGACGGCTTCGCGCCGCGGCTCGTGGGCGCGCTCGTCATGCCCGTCGTCTCGCTCGCCGTGTGGGCCCTCGTCCGCGGGGCCCCGCGCCTCCTCCGGGGCGAGGCGCGCGCGCGGGCCGCGGGCTCTCCGCTCGCGGAGACCGCCCTGCTCGTCACGGCGCTCTTCGCGGGGCTCCACTTCGTCATGCTCGACGTCGCGCTCTCCGGCGCGCCGCGCGCGGGGCGCGGGCTCGGGTTCGTCCTCGCGGGCTTCTCGGTCGCGCTCGGGCTGCTCCTGCCCAAGCTCCGCCGCAACGGGCTCGCGGGCATCCGCACGCCGCGCACGCTCGCGTCGGACGAGGTGTGGCAGCGCACCCACCGCGTGGGCGGCGCGCTCTTCGTGCTCGCGGGGGTGGCCGGGCTCGCGGCCACGGCCCTCGGGCACGTCGCCGTGGCGATCGGCGCGCTCGTCGCCGCGTCGCTCGCGGCCGCGATCGCCTCGTACCTCGTGCGGGACGACGCGACGCGCTGAGCGCGCGGAGCGCCGCGACCCCGCCGTCGGACGGCCTCGTGCCGCCGGCGGCGGGGCATCGGGCGACCGTCATCCAGAGAGGGGACAGGTGCCCGCCGCGAATTCGATCCATAACAACGGCATGGACGACCGCACGTCGCACGCAGCCCGGCCCGAGCGGGAGCGCCGAGAGCACCGCGACGCCGCTCGTCCGACCGGAGCTTCACCATGCGCACCTTCCCCTTCCTGCTTATTCCAATCGCGCTCGCCAGCGCCGGGTGCCTAGGCGGCGGCAACCCCCACTTCACCGACGACGAAGGCGGGGAGAAGCCGTCGGTGGGGCTCTTCACCGACGCCCCCGACAGCCTCAGCCTCCCCTACGCGCTCGGGACCCGGGTCACGGTCAGCGCGTCGGCGCCCGCGGCGGTGAAGAGCGCCGCGGGCTGGTCCCTTCGCAGCAGCGCTCCGCAGGTCTTCGCGATTGGCAAGGTCACGGTCAATGGGGGCACGCTGAGCGCCGAGTGCACCGCGACGGGCGAGGGGGAGGCGGAGCTCTTCTTGTTCGACCCCTCCGGCGAGGAGGTGCACTCCACGTCCGTGACGGTGCAGGCGGCCGACCGAGCCCGCCTCTTCCGCCACGGCACCCTGCGGACGTTCGCGCCGGACGAGCGGACCGCCGAGCGCGCGAGCGCGCCGGAGGCGCGGGTGCTCACGGGCGGAACGGGCGCCTACGCGGTCGCGTATTACCGAGGCGAGCGGCGCGTCTACGGGCGAAGCCTCGTCGGGGTTGAGGCCCCGGCGGGCTTCTCCATCCGCACGCAGACCACGACCGGCCAGCCGGTCAACGAGTGGCTGTTCGTCACCCCGCGCGCGCCGGGGAGCGGGCGGCTGGAGCTCACGGCGAGCGGGCGCCCCGTGGGCTCGCTGCCTCTCGAGGCGGTCTCGGAGACCGACCTGGGCGCGCTCGTCCTCGACACGCCCGCGGCCGGCCCGTCGGTCGGGTGGGTGCACGCCCGCGCCTCGGACACCGCGGGGCGCACGGTCGACGGGGTCTACTGCGACTGGACGGTCGCAGGAGCGGCGCAGAGGCGTGAGGGCGGCGGGAGCGGCGCGAACCAGGGCGATCTGCTCCGCGTGAATCTCGCCTCGTCGCCGCCCCGCGCGGTCGAGGCGAGGCACGGGCGCCTCGCCGCCGCAGCGGCGATCTCCCTGGACAACGCGCGCGTCGAGGACACCACGTACCTCGGATGTAGCGCAGGGCCGGCGCCCCGCACGTCGGGCGTCACCGTGGGCGCAGCGCTGGCCGTGCTCGGCGGCGCGCTGGCGCGGCGGCGCAGGCGCGCGGCCCCTCCGGGCGCGGCGCCCTCGCGAGCGAGCTGGCTACGGCTCGGCCGACAGGGCGATGCCCGCGAGCTCCGCGAGCGGCCGGCCCGTCCGCCGCG
>CAZHGG010000575.1:0-4756 GCA_964531755.1 uncultured Polyangiaceae bacterium | reverse complement strand
GGCGGCGCGGGCGCCGGCGCGGCCGGGGGCGGCGGCGCTTGCGGCGCTTGGGCGAGCGCGGGCGAGGCGAGCGCCCCAACCATCGCGATTGACGCGGCCCAACCCACCCCACGACGCGCGCGCTTCTGCATGAGGCCAGTAGACCACGCCTCCGCGCCGAAACCAACGGGGGCGCGTCGCCGCGCCCAGCACAAAAAAGCGCGAGGTCCCGGCGAGTGGCCGAGACCCCGCGGCGAGCCGAGGCCCGCGGAGGCGCGCGGTCAGAGCGACTTCGCGTTCTCCTTGAGGTAGGCGGCGACGCCGGAGGGGTTCGCCTTCATCGCGGTCTTGCCCTTCTGCCAGCCGGCGGGGCACACCTCGCCGTGCTCCTCGGTGTACTGGAGCGCGTCGACCAGGCGGAGCGTCTCCTCGACCGAGCGGCCGAGCGGGAGGTCGTTGACCGTCTCCTGGCGGACGGTGCCCGCCTTGTCGATGAGGAACGTTCCGCGGAGGGCCATGCCGCCGTCCAGGAGCACGCCGTACGCGCGCGCGATGTCCTTGTTCACGTCGGCCACGAGCGGGTACGCGATGGGGCCGATGCCCCCGTCCTCGACCTTCGTCGCGCGCCACGCGCGGTGCACGTGCGCCGAGTCGATCGACACGCCGAGCACCTCGACGTTGCGCTTCTTGAACTCCTCGATGTGGTTCGAGAACGCGAGGATCTCGGTCGGGCACACGAACGTGAAGTCGAACGGGTAGAAGAACAGGACGACGTACTTGCCCTGGAGCGAGGAGAGCGTGATCTCCTTCTCGTCGCCGTTGGCGAAGACGGCGGTGGCCTTGAAATCGGGGGCGGGCTTCTGAACGAGGGACATGGGAGCTCCTGAGAGTGGGTACGCGGGTGGCGATGGTGACATACCATCGATGCCGGGAGCGCGTCGCGCGTCGCTTCTGGCCGGCGCGAGCACCCGAAGTTTCGTAGACTCACGCGAGATGTTCCGCAAGGGCCACCGCTTCCTCGCCGGGCACGGGCTCCTCACGCTCGCGCTGTGGGCGGTCCCCGGCGTCCTCGCGTGTGGCTCGTTCGGGACGAGCACGCCGCCCCCGGAGGGGGCGCCGGTGACCACCGACGCGGCCCCACCGGACGCCGCTGCGCCCCCGGTCGACGCCGCCGACGCGCAGCCAGACCCGCCGCCCGTCCCCCCGCCCGTGAAGAGCTTCGTCGGGACGGTCACGGCCACCACGCTCCCCGGCGCGCGAGCGTACACGCGCGCCGCTGACGGTCGCACCTTCGCGCTCCTCGACCGCGGCCCGAGCGACTCGGTCGCGGTCGTCGAGGCGCTGGGGCTCCCGGGCAAGCGCTGGCGCTCCGAGGCGCCCGGTGTGTCCCTCGCGATGTTGACCACGACGTCGGGCGAGAGCGAGGTCCAGGACGGCCTGGCCGCCGTCATCATCGAGGACAACTCCACGCGGCGAATGCGAATCGGCAGCGGCCACGAAGAGCGCGGGCTGAAGGGCATCGTCGTGGCGACCGCGGGGGCCTTCGTGTTCGTCGGCAGCGACGCCGACATCACCCAGGCCGAGGTGGACGGACGCCTCGACGTGGTCGACAAGAGCCCGCGTGTCGTGCTCTCCGCAGGCGAGCGAGCACCGTTCGCCGTCGCCACGTCCGGCCGGATGCTGCTGCGGCGCGATCCGGGGGTCGACGCGGTCCTCTTGCACACCCGCACGGACCTCCAGTCCAAGTTCGGGCCCGCCACGCGGAGCACCTTCACGCCCTCGGTCGAGCAGCTGCAGCTCGTCGCCGTGGGGCCGAACGGCGACACGTTCACGGCCGCCGGGCGGTGCGTGGCCGGGCTCCCGGCGAACTGCCTCTGGACGTTCACGCAGCGCTGACGGCGGTCGGTCAGTCGGTGCCCGCGTCGCCTGGCCCGGCGTCGGGCGAGGGCGCGGCGTCCGCCCCGGCGTCGCCCACGGGGCTCGCGGAGCCGCTGCACGAGCCGCAGTCGTCGGGCACGCGCGCGCCGTCGCGGATCCACAGACGGAGCACCTCGCGCTCGGCGAACGTGAGCGGCAGGTTGGCGTAGTCGCGGCCCCCGTTGGGGAAGGGCATCTCGCGGCCGAGCACCGCGTCGCGGAGCACCTGCTGCTCGCGGGCGTCGGGCGCCGGGGTGATTCCCTCCGCCAGCGGGCGGTACTCGGGCGCCACCGCGCCGCCCTTGGCGCACACGAGCGGCGTGAACGGCACGGACGGCGGCGCCACCGGCGGCGGCGCGAGCAGCACCTTGTAGAGCAGCCAGCTGTTCCCGGGATCTTCCGGCTTCACGAGCGGCATGTTCACGCCGAACACGCGCGGGCTCGGGTTCGCCTGGTCGGTGGCGCCGGTGTTGGCGCCCTGCGCCACGCGCCCTGCGCCCGTGCCGATGGCCGTTCCCCGGAACCCGGCGGCGGTCGTGAGGAGCAGCCCGGCCGCCTCCACGCCGCCCGCGCCGTGGCAGGTGGCGCCGTCGCACTTGGCGTTGAAGATCGGCGCGATGTCGTTGCAGAACGTGGGCTTGGGGTCGGCCACGGCGCCGGGACCCTTCACGAGGAAGGTGATCTCGACCGGCTCGGCCAGCGTCGCGCCGTCGAGCGCGCGGAGGCCGTCCTCTCCCTCTTGCGGCACGCTCGCCACGACGCGGTAGGTCTGCCCCTCGACGAGCCAGGGCGTCGCGCCCGCGTCGGCGCTGCCTGGTTCGTTCGGGTTACGCAGCGTGATGGTGCGCGCGACCGGGTCGTACTCCACCTTCGGCGGGGCCGTGGCCGCTCCGTTCGCCGCGACGATGCGGACCGACTGGCGGATCGCGGTGGAGGGGTAGAGATACCGGTTGAACGCGAGCTGGACCGCGCCGTCCACCGGCATGGGGCGGTTCGTGCCCACGTTGGCCCCCACGACCCGCAGCGGCTGGGTCGGCTGGGTCGCCGGGTCCTTCCGGAAGGTGCCGGCGTCGCAGCCCTGCCCCGCGAGGAGCCCGACCGCCGCCGCCAGCGCGATCGGCGCGGCCGCCCGGGACGCGACCTTGATTCGCAAGCTATCGAAAAGACAGTAGAAAGGTGAGCTCAGCTGTCCGAATAGGTGGTCAGCTCCTGCCGCACGACCTGCTCGTTGATGCCGCTGCGGAGGTGCTCCTTCAGCACGTCGGCCAGCGCCAGCAGGAGGTCGTCCACGCCCTTGTCCTCGATCAGCTTCTGCAGGAGCGCCTTGGCCTCCTTGCTGTTGTCCCCGCGCAAGTACTGGCGAACCTGCTCGATCGAGATCTCGCCCTGGAAATCCAGGTACATGTTCTCCAAGAGATACCGAACAAGCTCTTGCACAGGGAGGCTCCTCTTCTCCCCCGGGACGCTCCGGGGGGCTTAGGCTATAGCCCCCCGGGCCGGCCTCTTGCAAGGAAAGGTGTGAGCCTGTGCGGTCGTCGACGCTGCTGGAGCGTGGGCGGTCGGCGTCGGGGCGCGGAGCGGGCCTCTTCAGCGGCATCGGTCGAGCTTCCCGTCCTGAGGATCGTGGCACACGAAGCAGGGGCGCGGGTTGCGCGAGAACTGCGACTGGCAGCTGGCGAGGAAGCCGCCCTGGTGGGGGTTGAAGCCCCCGCCGATGCCCTGGCCGCCGTGGCACACGACGCAGTCACGCTCGACGTGGCACGACACGCACGCGTTCAGGTTCCGCTTGGCCTCCTGCGAGTGGTGGCCCGGCTGCCGGGGCGGATCACTCCAGATGGACTTCGGCGGGTGGAAGCGGCCGGCCGACCGCACGTCGCCGGGCCCGCTCATGGTGATGCCTAGGCGCTGGTGGCACTGGAGGCAGAAGCTCTGCTCGCGGTGGCAGCTCTGGCATTTCTGCATGCCGAGGCGCGCCTCGACCGGGTGCATGGAGATGTAGTCGTTCGGGTGGACGTTGCGCGGGCGCACGCGGCCGTCGTGGCACGCCGTGCAGAAGTCTTCCTTGTGGCAGTTGGCGCAGAGCTGCGAGTCGTTCGCGGCCACCATCTTGTGGCGCTCGAGGAAGTCGGGGGTGTGCCCGGCGTTATGCATCCACCGCGGCGGCTTCAGCGTGCCGCTGGGGAAGGCGATCTTCATCTTGCCCCCGGTGGAGGCTCCGCCGCTCAGGTGGCAGTTCTCGCACTCGCCCTTCGCCGTGCCGCGGGCGGAGGCGTCGGGGTACTGGTGGCAGCCGAAGCAGCCGCGCATGCGGGGCAGCTGGTCGCGCGTGGCGAGCTCGAGCTCTTGCACCTCGCCGTGGCACTGCTGGCAGTTGATGTTCTTGTCGGCGTGCTTCTTGTGGTTGAAGATCATGTTCGCCCGCGGGAGCAGGAGCTTCGCGACGCGGTTGCCGTCGGTCGGCTTGTAGCCCTCGTGGCAGAACGCGCACTGCCCGGTGAGATCGTCGCCGGGCTTCACGGCGGCCAGGTTCGCGTGGTCGGTGCCGTGGCAGTTGTCGCACGTGGCCGGGGCCGGCACGAGGTGGTCTTGGGCCGACTGGCTGGTGAGGGCGGCCTTGTGGCACGTGGTGCACTTCGCGCCCACGCGGGTCATGTGGAGCTTGTGGTTGAACCGCAGCGTCAGCGACTGGGGCGGGAAGATGGCCTCGCTCGGGCCCGTGTCCGGCTCGAAGGCGCCGGGCGGCAGCCACTTGAGCGGGACCTTGGCGCCGCCCGCGAGGGGGGAGTGCCCGCTCGCGAACGAGCTCGGCACGACGCCGCCGCCGCGCGCGACCACGGCCGCGGCTCCGGAGGGCGCGGCC
>CAZHGG010000574.1:0-4763 GCA_964531755.1 uncultured Polyangiaceae bacterium | reverse complement strand
CCGGCCGACGCGCAGCGCGCCGTGCAGCATCGCCGCGACCGCCCCGAGCGTCACGACGGCCGCCGTCACCGCCCGCACCGTGAACGCGCTGCCCGGGAGGGGCGAGAGCCCGCCGACCGCGTCGGGGCCGAACGCGGCGCACGCGACCAGCACCGCCGCGAGGAGGAACGTCGCCTCGACCTGGTTCAGCAGGCCGAGCTGGAACACGCCGGTCTCCGCCTGCTCCCAGTACACCGCCGCGGCCGCGCCGGTGACCGACGTGACCATCGCGGTCGTCCACAGCGGCGTGGCGCCGATGGCCAGCGCGCCGAGCAGCGCGATGTACGCCACGTTGAGCAGATCGAGGCCGTGGTCGAGCAGCTCCCCGAGCGGCGAGGTCTGGCCGGTGGCGCGCGCGTGCGCGCCGTCTGCGTTGTCGCAGAGGTTGTAGAGGTGCAGGGTGAGCGCCGGCACGAGGTACACGAGGCCCGGGCCGCCGCGCGCCGGGGCGAGCGCGAGCACCGCGCACAGGCCCGCGAGGTTCACGAGGTGACCCCCGTGCGTGATGGTGTTGGGGTGCAGCCGCGCGGGCAGCCGCCGCACCACGGGGTCGACGACCGCCCGCTTGTACCAGGGCAAGAGCAGCGAGCGATCGCGCACGGTGTACAAGACGTCGGGCTCGGCCATGGAGCGTCGACACGCGAGGGCGCGTGACCCTTCCAGGCCGCGCGCCCTTTTTTTCCCTGCGAACGAGGCTGCGCGCGCGAAGCGGCGCGCGCAGCGCCGCGCGTCCCCCGCAGCGGTGGCCGCTAGACGTTGAAGCGGAAGTGCACGACGTCACCGTCGCGCATCACGTACTCCTTGCCCTCGATCGCGAGCTTCCCCGCCTCGCGGCACTTCGCCTCGCTGCCGAGGCGCACGAGGTCCTCCCACCACATCACCTCGGCCTTGATGAAGCCCTTCTCGAAGTCGGTGTGGATGACCCCGGCCGCCTGCGGCGCGCGCGCGCCGACCTTCGTGGTCCACGCGCGCACCTCCACCTTGCCGGCCGTGAAGAACGTGAGCAGGTTGAGGAGCTTGTAGCCTGCACGGATCACGGCGTGCAGGCCCGGCTCGGTGAGGCCGGCGGCCTCGAGGAAGGCGGGGCGGTCGGCGGGCTCGAGCTCGGCGATCTGCTCCTCGAGCGCCGCGCACACCGCCACGATCGGCGCGCCCTCGGCGTCCGCGTGGGCCTTCAGCGCCACGTAGTGCTTGTTGCCCTCGAGGTTCGTGAGCGAGCCCTCGTCGACGTTGGCCACGTAGAAGGCGGGCTTCGCCGTGAGCAGCTGCATGTCGCGGAGCACGGTCGCCGCGTCGTTGTGGTCCGGGAGGGTGAAGGTGCGGGCGGGCTTGCCGAGGTCGAGGTGCTTGGCGAGCGGCTCGCACATCTCCGCCGCGAGCTTCTCCAGGGGGTTCTGGCCCTTCAGCATCTTCCGCGCGCGGTCGAGGCGTTTCTGCACCGTGTCGAGGTCCTTCAGGCAGAGCTCGGTGGTGACCGTGGCGATGTCGCTCACGGGGTCGACGCGGTTCTCGACGTGCACGACGTTCGCGTCCTCGAAGCAGCGCGCGACCTGCACGATCGCGTCGACCTCGCGGATGTGGGAGAGAAACTGGTTGCCCAGGCCCTCGCCCTTCGACGCGCCGCGCACGAGGCCGGCGATGTCGACGAAGTTCACCGTGGTGGGCACGAGCTTGTCGGCGTGGATGACCGAGTCGATGGCCGCCATGCGCGGGTCGGGCACGACCACGACGCCCACGTTGGGCTCGATCGTGCAAAACGGGTAATTCGCTGCCTCGGCCTTGGCGGACGAGAGCGAGTTGAAGAGGGTGGACTTCCCGACGTTGGGGAGCCCGACGATGCCGACCGAGAGCGCCATGGCGCGGCGACTATCACGCCGGGGCGCTCGCGCGCAACGCGCGCCCCCTGCGGGTCGTGTTTCGCGGGGTGGCGCGCTGGGCACGCGCAATTCCGCGCGCGCGCCTTGATTTTTTCCGACGGTCGCTCGAAAGAAGGTGCGTGGGGAAGGCGAGCCCAGCGCTTCAGCAGTTCCGCGGCCCCGACGGTCGCGTGCACCTCGCGCGGATGTCGGCGTGCGCGCTGCTCGGCGCGTTCGCCGCCGTGCTCGCCGTGCCGCCGCGCGAGACGGGGCCGCGCGGCGCGCCCACGCCCACGCCGGTGGTGCTGCTCGACGGCAAGCCGCTGCCGCTCGACGGCGACGCCGATCGCACGCTCGAGGCGGCCCGCGCGATCGCGCGCGACTACGTGGCCCTCCCCCTCACCGTGAAGATCGATGGCGGGCGCTCCATCACGCGTCCGCGCTCGGACCTCGGCGCTCGTGTCGATCCGGAGCGGCTCCGCGCGGTCGTCGCGCAGCTCCGCGATCCGCGCTCCGCCATGCGCCGCGCGCACCACCAGGTCGCGCGCGGCAAGCCGCTCGAGCTCCCGCTGCCGGTGGGCGTCGACACGGCGCGCGCCGAGGCCGCGCTCCTCCAGGTGAAGGACGAGCTCGACCACGCCCCCCGCGACGCGCGGCTCGACTTCAAGACGCGCAAGGTCTTGGCGGACGAGCCGGGCCAGCGCGTCGACGTGTACGCCACCCTCGCGCGCCTCGACGCGGCGGTGCTGAAGGGCGAGGGCGAGGTCTCCGCCGTGGTCGAGACGATCCCGGCCTCGCGCACCGCGGAGCAGATCCGCGAGGTGCGCTACGACGACGTGCTCGGATACTTCTCCACGAAGTACGCGCGAGACAACGCCCACGAGGCGCGCACCTTCAACCTGCGCATCGCGGCCTCGAAGCTCGACGGCCACGTGCTCATGCCGGGTGAGACCTTCGACTTCAACGAGGTCGTCGGCTCTCGCGACGAGGCGCACGGCTACAAGGTCGCGACCGTGATCTCGCAGGGCGAGCTGGTCGACGGCATGGGCGGGGGCACCTGTCAGGTGTCGGGGACCCTCCACGGCGCGGCCTTCTTCGCCGGGCTCGAGGTCGTGGAGCGGCGCCCGCACACGCGGCCGAGCGGCTACATCAAGATGGGGCTCGACTCGACGGTCGTCTACCCCACCATCACCCTGAAGCTCCGCAACCCCTTCCCCTTCGCCGTGGTGCTCCACGAGACGGTCGAGGGCGGCGAGGTCCGCGCCGAGATCCTCGGGCCGCCGCGCACCCGCGACGTGACCTTCTTCCGGAAGATCAGCCAGGCCACGCCGTTCAAGGAGAAGGAGATCCACGACCCCAAGATCCCGAGGGGCGAGCGCGTGCTCACGCAGCGCGGCATCCCCGGCTTCGCGGTCACGCGCTACCGCATCGTGCGTGACGGGCCCTTCGCGGCGCGGGAGAAGTCGATCGACTCGTACCCGCCCACGGTGCAGATTTGGCGCGTCGGGACGGGCGAGCCCGACAAGAGCTTCGAGCCCAAGGACGACGGGCACCCGGAGTACGTCGCCGACGAGCTGCTCACGATCATGCAGGGGCCGAGCGCCCGCCCGGGCAGCGCCGAGCGCGGCGGGGCCACGGTGGAGTCGCGCGTGGCCGGCAAATACGGCTCCTACGGGTGGACGGTTCGCGAGGGCTTCACCAAAGAAATCAAGCCTCGCGAGGGCAAGAACCGCGGCGAGCCGAAGGACCCCCAGAACCCCGGCGTCGACTGAGCCCGCGGCGCGCTCCGGCGCTCACGGCGCGGCCGTCGAGGCGGGCTCGCGCTCCGCCTCCTCCGCGGGGCGGAAGGCGGCGCGGACGAGGTCGGACGGGTGCAAGCGCTCGCCGAGGCGCGCCGCCGCCTCGACGAAGCGCGGGTCGGCGCGGAGGGGCTCGAGCGCGGGGCAGCGCGTGAGCCAGATCGCGCTGCACGCGCTCGCGCGGGTCATCCCGTCGAGGAGCTGGAGCGCCGTCTCGTGCTCGCCGAGCAGGCAGGCCATCTCCACGAGGCGCTCGCGCATGACCCTGCCGCGGTGGAACGGGATGGGACGCTCGGTGCGGGCACGCAGCTGCGCCATGAGCGAGCGCCCGGGCGTCGGGCCTCCGAGGATCATGCGGAGCATCGGCACGACGGGCTCCCACATGCCCCCCACGCGGTGCGACTCGATCGTCGCGAGGGTGCGCGCAGCGAGCGTCGGGCTCCGCCAGAAGAAGCACAGGCGCTGCGCGAGCGGCACGACGGTGTCGGGTCCGAAGCGGGCGCTGGCCTCGTCGAGGAGCGCCATCGTGCGAGCCTCGCCCTCGAAGTAGGCGGCGAACCGGGCGCGATCGAGGTACGCCTCCGCGGAGCCCGGCGCGAGCGCGATGGCGGCCTCGACGTGCTGCGCGGCATCGTCGGGGTGGTTCAGCTCGAAGAGCGCGCGCGCGGCGAGCACGTGGGCGTCGGCGCAGCGCGGCTCGCGCTCGAGCACCGCGAGGGCCGCGGACGCCGCGAGGGAGTACGCGCCGAGCTCGAGGTGGATCGCCGCGAGCGCGCACTGAGGCCCGTCGTCGTGGGGCGCGAGGGCGTAGGCGCGGAGCGCGAGCTCCTCGGCCCGGTGCAGGGGCTCCTCGGGCATGCCCGTGAAGATGCACCCCTGGAGCAGCGCGCGCGCGTGGAGGGCGAGCACCTCCGGGTGGTCGGCGTGGCGCTCGCCCACGTCCTCGAGCAGCGCCGCGGCCTCCCTCGCCGAGTCCAGCGAGCACTCCGCGACGGCCTCGCGCGCGCGCTGGCGGGCGGCCTCGTCGGCGCCGTCCAGGGGCGCGCGCGGTGGCCTCGACCGCGGGGCC
>CAZHGG010000573.1:0-4764 GCA_964531755.1 uncultured Polyangiaceae bacterium | reverse complement strand
GAACGCGTCGGTCCACGCGGTGGGGGTCCGGGTGGCGACGTCGATGCGCACGAGCGCGCGCGTGCCCACGGCGAAGTCGACGTCCTCGTCCATGGGCATCACGCAGAAGCCGAAGACGAGGCTCGAGCGCCCGAGCCGCTCGATCCAGATGCGCACGCGCACCTCCCCGGTGCCCACCACGGGGCGCAGGTACTCGATGTGGTTTTCCCTCACGAGGTGCTGCGCGTCGACGTTCTCCTGCATGTCGCGCCAGCTGCCCCAGCCGAGGCGCTGCCAGAACGAGCCGATGGTGCGCTCGATGAGGAGCAAATAACGTGCATTGTGCAAGATCTGGAACGCGTCGAGATCGTCGAAGTAGATCCCGTGCACGTTCTCGTGGAAGCGGACGCCGGAGGACAGGGTGGCCACGTCCCCCACGATACCCGAAGTGGACGCGGCCCGCGCCTCGGGCACTTTCGCAGGTTGCTCCCTTGGTCGCGTGGCGTAGGCGCGCCGCTCGGCGGAGGCTCGCCTGCATGTTCCCCTTGTCAACCTTGGAGAAAGAGTCCTAAACCCTGCCTCACCATGTCCGAAGCCACCGCCGACGCCCCCACGAAGACCACCGACGGCGCGTTCCTGCGCTCGCGGCTCGGCAGCCTGTTGGCCGTGTTCCCGCTCGGCGTGTGGACCGTGGGTCACCTGTGGAACAACCTCGCCGCCTTCAAGGGCGGCGTGGCCTGGCAGAGCGCCGTCACCGAGTACGCGCACCCGCTCGCGCACCTCGTCACGATGATCGTCGTGCTCCTGCCCCTCGTGCTCCACATGATCTGGGGCATCTCGCGCATGGCGCAGGCGCGCCCGAATCTGCACAAACACGCGTCGTACAACAACCTCAAGTACGTCGTGCAGCGCCTCTCGGCCATCGGTCTCATGTTGTTCCTCGGCGCGCACATCTGGCTCGCGATGCTGCACCCCCGCTTCGTGGAGGGCCACCCGGAGCCCTTCGCCGACATCGCCGGGCAGATGCGGCACCACGGCCCCACGCTCGCGGTCTACGTGCTCGGCACGCTCGGGGTGGCGTTCCACCTCGCCAACGGCCTCCACACCTTCGCGATGGGCTGGGGCGTGGTCGCCAGCCGGCGCGCGCTCCGCAAGCTCGACGCCGGCGTGATCGGCCTGTTCCTCGCCTTGCTCGGCATGGGCTGGGCGGTGATCTACGCCCTCTGGTCCGCCGGCGCCTGAGCAGCGCGCGCTAGAAAAAAACGACGCGCGCGCCGTGGCGGCGCTGATCCGTTCTCTGGCGGCCGCACACAGTCCCCGAGAACCCAGACCACGCCCCGCCGGGGCGAGGAGCCATCATGCGCCGCACTTCCTTCTCGACCGCCACCCTCGCCGCGGGCGCCGCCGCGCTCGCCCTGCTCACCGTTCACTGCGGCGTGGGCGGCAGCCAGGGCGCCGACACCGGCGCCACGTGCCCGCCGGGCTCGACGCTGACCTACGCCAACTTCGGCAAGCCGTTCATGGACAACTACTGTGTGTCTTGCCACTCCGGCAAGGAGCGCCCGAGCCTCGACTCGGCGACGGCCGTCAAGCGCGAGCTCCGCGGGATCTCGAGCACGTCGGCGGCGGGGCCCAAGGCCACGAACGACTCGATGCCCACCGACGGCGACGTGCCGCAGGACGACCGCGTGAAGCTCGGCGAGTGGCTCGCCTGCGGCGCGCCCTAGCAGCCCGTTGATGTACTCCCGTCGGCCCATCGCCGCCGCATACCGACCGCCTTCGTCGCGATCCCGCACCTAGAAACGAGGCCGCTAGATCATCTCGAAGTACCGCGAGTGGATGGCGACCGTGACGAGGACCGCCACCTCGCGCGGCACGCCGTCGGCGGCCTCCACGACGAAGCGATCGCGCACGTGGGTGAGGCCCTCGCGCTTCTTCACCTCGATCGCCACGTTCCCCGCGGAGTCGGCGCACTTGAAGTCGTACTCGAGCGCGAGCACGCCCGCGTCCGCGGTGTAGGTCTCGCTCCCCACCTTGAGGACGAGGGTCTTCTTGAACGCGATCGACGGGAACGTCACGCTCGCGACCTCTTTGCGGTCGCCGTCGAGGACGTGGAACGCCGTCTTGTTGAAGTTGCCCTCCAAGCTGGCGAGCTCCTTGTCGCTCCCGTCGAGGACGGCGAAGCGCGGGGTGAGGCTCATGGGCGCGCCGCGCACGGTGAGCGCCACGTCGTCCTTGCCCTTCTCTCGCACGTCGTACGTCGTCGCGACCGCCGCCAAGCGCTGAACAACCTCGTACTGAGCCATCGTGGTGCCTCTCTTGTCCTGGTCGCGTGGTCGCGTCGTCGCTTCGTCGCGCCGTCGCGCGGGCGCACGCGCGCCGCTCGCAAGCCAGCGTACGAGGGCCACCGCGCCCCTGGGGAACAAATCTCGACGGTTTCGTGGTACCCGTCCATGCCTGGAGGGATCATGCTCACTCGCCGAAGGTTCACGCTCTCGCTCGCCACGCTCGGCCTCATCGTCGTCTCCGCCGCCGGCTCGACCGGCTGCGAGAAGAAAACCGACGATCTGGTCGTCGGCGCCTTCCTCTCGCTGTCAGGCAGCGACTCCACCTTCGGCACCGACACCCGCGACGGCATCGAGCTCGCGCTCGACGAGACCAACAAGGCGGGCGGCGTGAAGGGCAAGAAGGTCAAGGTCCTTTACGAAGACGACAAGTCCCTCCCGCAGGAGGCCTCGAACAAGGTCCGCCAGCTCATCGACCGCGACAACGTGCTCGCCATCCTGGGCGAGGTGGCGTCGAGCCGCACGATGGCCGGCGGCCTCATCGCGAACACCAAGAAGGTGCCCCTCGTCACGCCGTCGTCCACGGCGGTGGAGGTCACGAAGGACCGCGACTACGTGTTCCGCGTCTGCTTCACCGACGACCAGCAGGGCGACGTGGCCGCCCGCTTCGTGTTCGAGACCCTGAAGAAGAAGAAGGTGGGCCTCTTCTTCGCCGCCCAAGACAACTACTCGTCCGGCCTCGCCGCGTCGTTCAAGGAGCGGTTCGTCAAGCTCGGCGGCGAGATCGTCGTCGACAAGGGCTTTCAGAAGGGCGAGACGAACTTCACGACGTACCTGTCGGAGCTGAAGTCGAAGGAGCCGGAGATCATCTTCGTGCCCGTCTACTACAACGACATGGTGCAGATCGCCCGGCAGGCCAAGCAGGCCGGCATCCCTGGCACCACGTTCGTCGGGGGCGACGGCTGGGACTCGGCCGAGCTCACGCAGGGCGCGGGCGCCGAGCTCGAGGGCGCCTACTTCACGAACCACTACGCCCCGGACGTGCCGTGGAAGAACTCCGCGGCCTTCGTGACGGCGTTCAAGGCCCGCTACCACCGCGAGCCCACGAGCCTCGCGGCGCAGGGCTACGACGCGGCGAAGCTCCTCTTCGACGCCATCAAGCGCGCGCCGGAGACCAACCGCGAGGCCATCAAGGTGGCGCTCGCCGAGACCAAGAACTTCGAGGGCGCCACCGGGCAGCTCACGATCGACAAGGACCACAACGCGAACAAGCCGATCGTCGTGGTCCAAATCAAAGACAAGAAGTTCAAGTTCACGACCCAGCTCATGAGCCAGTAGGCGGCGGGCTCGCGCGACCATGAAGATCCTCGAAGCGCTCGTCACCGGGCTCACCCAAGGCGCGATGATCGCCCTCGTCGCGCTCGGGTACACGATGGTGTACGGCGTGCTGAAGCTCATCAACTTCGCCCACAGCGAGGTCTTCATGATGGGCGCGTACATCGGCGTGTTCGTCCTGGGCGCGGTGGGCGTCGCGAACCCGATGTTCGCCGGCGCCTGCGCGACCGTCGTCGCCATGATGGGCGCCGCGCTCATCGGCATCACCGTCGAGCGGGTCGCCTACCGGCCGCTCCGCGGTCGCGGCAAGGGCGCCCTCGTGCGCATCACTCCGCTCGTCACCGCGCTCGGCGTCTCGGTGCTCCTGCAGAACGCCGCGCAGCTCTTCTTCTCGGCGCGCTTCCGCTCGTACCCGCAGCTCATCACCGGCAGCGTGCAGGTGCCCGGCGTGGGGCCGGTGGGCACGTCGCGCGTGCTCATCCTCGTGGTGGCCGTGGCGGTGATGGTGGCGCTCGAGCTCATCGTCAAGAAGACCTGGTTCGGCAAGGCGATGCGCGCGCTCTCTGCGAACGAAGAGGCGGCCCGCCTCATGGGCGTGCACACCTCGCGGGTCATCTCCACGACGTTCGCGCTCGGCTCGTCGCTCGCGGCGCTCGGCGCGGTCCTCTACTGCCTCGATCAGTCCCAGGCGTACCCCACGATGGGCGTCGTGATCGGCACGCGCGCGTTCGTCGCCGCCGTGCTCGGCGGCATCGGCAGCATCCCCGGCGCCATGCTCGGCGGGCTGCTGCTCGGCGTCGTGGGCGAGCTCGTCAAGCTCACGGACTACTCGGGCGGCGTCGACGTGCTCGTCTTCGTCGTGCTCATCGGGGTGCTGCTCGTCCGCCCCGCGGGCCTGCTGGGCTCGACCCGCGCCGAAAAAGTGTAGCGCACCTGTATCGCGGCGTTCACGCCTCACCGCGGCGGCGCGCCCTGGCGCGGGCGGGCGGTGTGGCGCGACGCTTGCTTTGGAGGGCACACCCCGCGCGCCTCGCTCGCCGAGCGGTCCCGCGCTACCCTTCGAGGCGCCATGTCCGCTCTCCGCCCCGCTCGCCCCGCTCGCCCCGCTCGCCCCGCCGGCCACCTCCGCACCGCGCGCCCCGCCTGGGCGCGCCTCCCCTCGGCG
>CAZHGG010000572.1:0-4765 GCA_964531755.1 uncultured Polyangiaceae bacterium | reverse complement strand
GCGGACCCGAATCAGGCGGCGCTCGACGAGATCGCTAGGCTCACGGCGCAGTACCAGGCGACGCCGACGAGGCTGACGTGACGGCCACGCTGAACGACCTCCGGGCGACGAGCGCGCGCCTCACCATGCCCGCGTGGGGCCGGTGGCACGCCGAGGTCTCCCTCGACGGCGAGCACACGCTCTCGGGCGGCGTGACGCTTCAGATCGCAGACCTGACGCTCGTGGGCGCGGTGCTCTCCGGCGGGCCGCACGAGGGGCGCTCGCACTACCGCGTGGTCGCGGGCTCGGGCGGGTGGGGCCGCACCATCGCGTCGAAGAGCTATGCCAACGATGCCGAGGTGAAGGCTAGCCTCGTGCTCCTCGACGCGGCCGACGCGGCGGGCGAGACCATCCTCGCGTCGACGCTGCCGGCGGGCACGACGCGCGTGGGGCCTGGCTGGGTGCGTCGCGAGGACATCGCGGCGCGCGTGCTGGAGCAGGTCGTGCCGGCGGGCTGGTACGTGGGCAACGACGGCGTGACGCGCATCGGGCTGCGGCCGTCGACGACGCTGACGGTGACGGCGCAGCACGGGCCGGTGGACCTGGCGCGCGGGCAGGTGACGCTCGCGGCCGAGGAGATCGCGACCATCGTGCCGGGCGTCGTCGTCGACGGGCTGACGGCGGTGGACGTGCTGCACGAGGTGGGGCCGGAGGGCCTGCGCTCGACGGTGTGGGGCGCGCGCGGGGGCGGCTCGAGCTCGCGCACGCTCGCGGCGATGCGGGCCATCTTCGAGCAGCTCGACCCGGAGCGGGCCTACCGCGGGGTGACGGAGTATCGCGTCGAGTCGCTCTCGGGCGACCGCTGCAACCTTGCGCCGGTGCGCGTGTCGACGGGCATGCCCCATCTCGGGCGCGTGAAGGTGCGCCCGGGCCTGCCCGGCTGCAAGGGCGCGGCTGCGGTGGGCTCGCGCGTGCTCGTGGGCTTCGTCGAGGCGGACCCGGCGCGGCCCTACGTGGCGGCCTTCGAGGACTCCGAGGGCTCGGGTTACCTCGCGACGAGCCTCAACCTGCTGAACGGCTCGGCGTACGCCGCGCGCGTGGGCGACAGCGTGTCCGTGACGCTCTCGGCCTTGCCGGTCTCGGGCGGTGGCGGCGGCACGGTGAGCGGCACCGCGACGGGCACCATCACGACCGGCTCGACGAAGGTCAAGGTGGGCTGATGGCGACCGACTACGGCTACGACGTGTCGTGCATGACCGGCCTCAGGACGGGCCGCATGGTGTCGGGCGTGCGCCTCGTCGCCGAGGCCGTCTATCGGCGGCTCACCACGCCCCGCGGGACGCTCCTCGGGGGCGAGGACGAGGCGAATTACGGGCTCGACCTCGCGGGCATGCTCGGGTCGGCGGTGACGCCGGGCGCGGTGGCCGCACTGCCGGGCCGCATCGAAAACGAGCTGCTCAAGGACGAGCGGATCGAGTCGGTGACCGTGGAGGTCACGAGCACGCAGGCCGGGCCTGCGGTGTCGTGGTCGGTGACGGCCTCTGCGGTCACCGGGCTCGGGCCGTTCACGCTCGTGTTGGGCGTCGAGGGCGTGTCCGCGCGCCTGCTCAAGCTGGAGGCCGACTCGTGACCGTTCCGTCCATCACCTCGCTCATCCTCACCGAGACCGCGCAGGCGATCTACGACTACGGCATCGGAGTCGCGACAGCGATCGGGCTGCCGGTGACTTCGTGGCAGGCGGGCGACCCTACGCGCTCGGCGTTCTGGGTCGTCGCGCGCAAGCTCGAGGCGCTCGAGACCAACGTGGCGGGCTACGTGCGGTCGGGCTTCTTGGATCACGCCACGGGCGCATGGCTGAAGCTCCTGGCGGATCAGGTCTTCGGCGTGACGGTGGCCGATGCGACCTACGCGACGGCCACGATCACGCTCACGAACGGCTCGACGAACGAGTACGCCTTCGACGCGGGCGACCTCACGTTCAAGGCGCCGAGCACGGGCAAGACCTACCACAACACCAGCAGCGGCACGCTCCTCCGCGGGCCTGCGACTACGCTCACGCTGGACATCGAGGCCGACGAGGCGGGCTCGGGCTCGAGCGCAGCGATCGGGGACATCACGGAGCTGGTGACCACGTACGACGGCGTGACCTGCACGAACCCCACGGCGGCGGTGGGCGTCGACGAGCAAGACGAGAGCGTCACGCGCCAGGACTGCCGCGACATGCAGGACGCGCTGTCGCCCGACGGCGCGCGCGGGGCGTACTCCTACGTGGTCCGCACGCCAAAATACGGCGGCACGTCGGCGATCACTCGGACCCGTCCCTACGGCGACAGCACGACGGGAGTGGTGACGATGTACCTCGCGGGGCCGAGCGGCGGCTCGAGCGCGGCCGACGTAGCGCTCGCGCAAGCGGCGGTCGTGAGGTGGTGTACGCCGCTCTGCATGACGCCCGTGCTCGCGGCGGCCTCGAACGTGACGGTCGCGGTCACGTACGAGCTGTGGATCTACAAGTCGGTCAACAAGACGGTCGCGGAGATCAAGACGGCGGTCTCGACGGCGCTCACGACCATGTTCGCGGCGCGCCCCATCGGCGGCGACATCATCGCGCCCGCGACGACGGGCAAGCTCTACCAGAGCCTCATCGCCAAGACGATCCTCGACACCTACCCGCAGGGGTTCCGGGTGTCGGTCACCACGCCCGCGGGTGACACGTCGCTGACCAACGCCCAGGTCGCGGTGCTCGGCACCATCACGGCGACCGTGAACCTCGTGGATGACCCGACATGAGCACGCGCGCGGTCACCCACCGCACGACGCACCGCTGGTATGGGCCGCGGTGGCTCGTGGACGACGGCGGCGAGAGCACGCTCGTGGGCTACGCGCTGTCGCTGCTCCTCGACGCGGCCACCGAGCGGACGCATTACGGGCTCCTGGCGCGCTTTCCGGAGTACGCGGCCGCGCTGGGCATGACCGACGCGGTGGACCTCACCGGGCGCGACCGGCGCACGCTGCGGGGCATCGGCGAGACCGACGCGGCGTACGCGGCGCGGCTCACTGCGTGGCTCGAGGACGCGCGCAAGCGGGGCTCTCCGTGGATGCTCATGCAGAAGCTTTCGGAGTACATCGGCGGCGGCTCCTCGTTCCGCACCGTGGACGCGCGGGGCAACTGGTTCAGCCGCTCGGCGGCGGGCGTCGAGACGTACCTGCTCAATCAAGGCAACTGGAATTGGGACAGCACGGTCGCGGCCTCGAACTGGTCTCGGTTCTGGGTGATCATCTACCCGGGCACGCGGTGGACGACGGCGGGGACGTGGGGCTCTGGCGAGATCTGGGGCAACCAGGACGAGACGTGGGGCACGTCGGCGACGCCGACGCAGGTTCAGCAGGTGCGGCAGATCGTGAGCGAGTGGAAGCCGGCGGGCACGCGCTGCGTGAGCATCATCATCGCCTTTGACGCGGCCTCGTTCTCGCCGTCGGCGCCTGAGCCCGATGGCACTTGGGGCAAGCCCTACAAGGTGGTCGCGGGAGTCAACGTGCCTAGTCGACTGACGACGGCCCGCTACTGGGATGGGACGACGACATGAGCAGCACCTACGGCACCAGCAAGACGGTCACGATTCCGAGCGACGGCGACACCATCGACGCGGTGGACGTCAACGTCCCGATCGCTGCGATGTGGGACGAGCACGACGTGCTCGCGGACATCACGGCGCTGCGCGCGATCCTCGTTCCGACACACGGGCTCGTTCGCTTCGTTCGCGGGTATGGCCACTACGTGTTCGTGACGTCGGGCACGTACTCGGCGAGCACGGCGAACAGCCCATGGATCACGACGGCGACGGACGGCACGCCGGGGCGTTGGGTTCTCCAGCTCACGGCGGACAGCAACAAGACGATCGTGCGGTCGTTCGGGTGCGCGGACGCGAGCCCTCGAGGGACGGACGTGCAGGCCAAGACGTGGGACCCTTCGGCGCTCGTTTATCTGTCTTGGGTCGACTACGACTCGACGGGCAACGACGCCGCGCGCGCATACTTCATTCCCGACTACAACCAGATCAAGTTCCCGAACGTGCACGGAGCCGCCGCGCTGGGCCGGCATCTGGTGTTCCCGCTGAATCCGTACCTGGAGAACGGCGCGACGCTCGACAGAGTGAAGCTGATCCTAGGCGGCCAGGCGCATGTAGCGCTTCCCGCGATGATGCCATCGCTAGGCGTCGCGCGGCTTGAGCCTGTTGCGAATACGATGGACAGCTTGCGCGCGGCTGGCGCGCTCGACGACTCAAGCGCGAACGCCGCGGCCTACGACGCTATCCACAACATCACGCTGACGACCGACCAGAACCAGACGATCGACCTCTCGACGTATGTCTACTTCGCCGTGGTCTGTAACGAGGGCCACACCAATGCTCTCGCCGAGCTGAGGCTACGTCAGATCGTGCTGACCATGACGACGAAGGGATACCTCCTATGACCATCGACGTCTCCTCCTGGCTCCCCGCGCTGGTCGGCCCGGTCACCATCAAGGACGACGGCACTGCGAAGGCGGCCCGCGCGATCTGGGATTTCGTCGGCATCGACATTACCGACGACGGCTCGACCAAGCTCACCTTCACCGTGAGCCCGACGGCGCTGTCGGGTCTCGGGACAGGTGTTGCCACCTGGCTCGCTACGCCGTCGAGCGCGAACCTCGCGGCGGCCGTGACCGGTGAGACCGGCTCGGGCGCGCTCGTGTTCGGCACGTCGCCGACGCTGGCCTCGCCGGTCATCAACGGCCAGATTCAGGGCG
>CAZHGG010000571.1:0-4765 GCA_964531755.1 uncultured Polyangiaceae bacterium | reverse complement strand
GCCGAGCGTGCCGCTGCGGGCGACCGTGTTCACGTCGCGCCGGGGCGAGGCGAAGCTCGGCGGCGCGCGGGGGCTCGCGCTGCACGTCGAGGTCCGCGCGCCACGGTTCGCTGCGCGCTCTCTCGAGCTCGCGGCCGACGCGACCGAGGTGCGGGTGGAGCTCGCCGCCAGCGAGTCGCTCACCGGCGAGGTGCGCTCATCGCGACGTGATCGCCTCCGCGACGCCGAGATCACGGTGTACGCGGAGGACGGCGCGCACCGCGGGCGCACCGACAAGGACGGGGAGTTCACGGTCCGCGACGTCCCGCCCGGCCCGGTTCGCGTCCGCGTCCGGGCGGCCGGGTTCGCGCCGAAGACGTTCGAGGCGAGGGTGCAAGAGTCGGGAGGGCGCCGCCCCACGGCGCTGTCGCGCGTCGAGCTCGACGAGGAGGGCACGGTGGAGGGGCTCGTGGTCGACGGCCGGGGCGAGCCCGTGCCTGGCGCGCGGGTGGCGAAGGACGCCGTCCCCGTCGTGCTCCTCGCGGGCCCTCCGCCGCCGGGGCTCGCGGTCGCCGACGCGCGTGGCCGGTTCACGCTCGCAGAGCTGCCGCAGGGGCTGGTCACGCTGGAGGCGTACGCGTCGGGGCGCGGGCGCGGGCGCGGGGCGGTGCGGGTGGTCCCGGGGCGGGCCACCCGGGACGTGCGCCTCGTGCTCGACGGGGACAGCGAGGCGCGGAGCGAGCCGCGTGGCGCGGGCGGCGTCGCGGTGACCCTGGGCGAGAACACCGCGAGCCACGAGGTCGGCGTCGCCTCGGTCGTCGAAGGGAGCGCGGCGGAGCGCGCGGGGCTCGAGCCCGGGGACATCCTCGTGGAGATCGCGGGCGTACGGGTCCACACCATCGCCGAGGCGCGCGCGCGGCTCACGGGCCCCCTCGGCGACGACGTCGTGGTGAAGGTGCGCCGTCGCGACCGCGTGGAGTCGCGTCGGATCCCTCGCGAGGAGGTGCGCAAGTAGCGCGCGGGCGGAGCGGCGCGGCCGCCGGCCTTTTCGGGAATGTCGCGGTGAACTAGGCTGTGGGGGATGCAAGCCCCTCCCCGTGCGCTCACACGCGCCGTCGGCCTCAGCCTCCTGCTCTGCGCCGTCCTGTGCGCGCCGCTCGCGCGCGCGGACGAGGTGCCGATCAGCGACGAGGCTCGCGCGCACTTCAAGGCGGGCGTCTCGCTCCTGCAAGATCCGGAGGGCGAGCGCGTGGAGGAGGCCTACCGCGAGTTCAAGGCCGCCTACGAGAGCAGCCATTCGCCAAAAATCCTAGGGAACATGGGCCTCTGCGCGATGAAGCTCGAGCGCGACGGCGAAGCGATCGAGGCCTACACGCGCTACCTCCGCGAGGTCACCGACCTCGGGCCCGAAGAGCGCGCCCAGATCGTCCGCGACGTGCAGACCCTCACCACCGGCGTCGTGACGCTGCAGCTCACCGTGACCGGCGCGCCCCCGGGCACCAAGGTGATCGTGACCGACGTGCGCACGCCGGTGAAGGGCGAGCGGATCACGAACGCCTACGTGCTGCCCAGCGACCACAAGCTCGTCGTCGGCGTCCGCTCGGGGCACCACATGCTCACCGCGCGCGCCCCAGGCTTCCAGGACGAGCAGTGGGAGATTGAGGCCCTCTCGGGCTCGAAGGAGAGCCGCACGCTGACCCTCAAGCCGCGCGTGACCGCGGCGGCGGTCTCGCCGCCCTCGCGCCCCGCCGGCGAGCCCGCCCGCGCGGAGCCGGAGCCCGCCCCGAGCCGAGTGCCGTGGGTCGTCGCCGGTGCGGGCGCGGCGCTCATGGTCGCGGGCGCGGTCACGGGGGTCGTCGCGCTCGGCAAGGAGAGCGACATCGCGACCGCGTGCCCGAACGACCTCTGCCCGTCGACGTTCGACCTCGCCGGCGCGCGCTCGTCGGCCAAGACGATGATCGGCGTCACCGACGTGCTCCTCATCGGCGGCGGCGTCCTCGTGGCTGGCGGCGTGACCTGGGCGCTGCTCACGCCCGGTCCGAAGCCGCGCGAGCGGGGCGCCGCCACGAGCCCGGCGCTCGCCGCCATGTGCGGGCCCTCGGGGTGCAGCGCTACGGCGAAGGTGAGCTTCTGATGGGCGCAAGAACCAATAATAATATCGGCGCATTGCGAGCGCTGGTCGCCCGGGCAGCGCTCGGGCTCGCGGCCCTCTCCGTCCCCGGGTGCTTCCTGGCCACCGACGTCGATCGCTTCAGCCAGGCGCCGCCGAACACGTCCAAGTTCTTCGACCTGAGCTTCACGATCCGCGGGGCCGACTCGCACGTCGCCGAGACCTTCGAGCTTCGCGTCATCGACAACCAGAAGAACATCATCGCCTTGCTGCGCGCGTCGCCGTTGGGCGGGCCGGAGGCCACGTTCAACCTGCCCTCTTCCCTCCCGAAAGCGGGCGGGCTGCGCCTCTCGTTCTGGGCCGACCACAACAACACCGGGGCGTTCGATCAGACGCCGCTCCCGTTCGACCACAGCTGGACCGTCGACGTCGACCCGTTCGTCCCCAAGGACCCCGCGAGCAACGAGGTGCGGATCGTCTTCGACCACAACTCGCAGTTCGTGCCTGTGGAGGGGAGAGAGATCGGCGGCCCAGCGGAGGTATCCTTCTCGGGGATGCAGGGGCAGATCGGGAGGCGCGCCCAGGTGAGCATCTCGGACGCCAACTCGAAGCAGCTCGTGGGCGTGCTCCGCGCGACCAAGGTCACGCAGGACACGTTCAAGCTGCGCCTGCCGGGGATCGTCGACCCGGGCGCCGGCACGCGCTACTCGGTGCTGGTCACCCTCGACGACGGGACCCCCGCCGCGGGCGGGCTCGAGGGCTACCGGTTCGAGCGCGCGAGCGAGCTCAGCGGGCTCAACCTCACGTTCGACCCGAAGAGAGACCAAGCGGCGAAGACGAGCGAGCCCCTCCCTCGGCCGTGAGGCCTGCCGCGGGCGATCCGCCCCGCGGTGCGGGCGCGCCGCGCCGCGTTGGTGTACACTCGTCCCCGCGAGGGAACCGTGAGCTTCGAACCGGGCGACGTCATCGAGGACAAGTACCGCATCGTGCGCACCATTGGCGCGGGCGGAATGGGCGCGGTCTACGAGGGCGTGAACGTGCGCATCGGTCGCCGGGTCGCGATCAAGGTCATGCACGGCGAGGCCTCGAAGGTCCCCGACCTGCGCCGCCGCTTCGCGCGAGAGGCGCGGGTCGCGGCCAAGATCGGGTCCGCGAACATCTGCGACGTGCTCGACCTGGGGGACCTGCCCGACGGCAGCTCGTACCTCGTCATGGAGTACCTCGTCGGCGAGTCGCTCGACGACCGGATGAACGCGCGCGAGCGGATGCCGGCGGCCGAGATCGCGCTGCTCGCGCTCCAGCTGCTGGACGGGCTCTCCGCGATGCACGGCGCGGGCATCGTCCACCGCGACCTCAAGCCCGCGAACATCTTCATCACCGCGCCCAGCCTCAGGAGCACGGGAGAGGGCCGAGAGATCGTCAAGATTCTTGACTTCGGGATCTCCAAGTTCCAGACCCAGCTCGAGGGAGACGAGGCGCAGACGGCCACGGGCACGCTCATGGGGACGCCGCTCTACATGTCGCCCGAGCAGTCGCGAGGCGTCGGCGATCTCGACGGACGCTCCGATCTGTACTGCGTGGGCGTGATTCTGTACCGGGCGCTGGCGGGGGGCCACTGCTTCGAGGCCGCGAACATCCCGCAGCTCCTCTACAAGACCGCGGTCGAGCCGCCGATCCCGCTGCTGCCGCGGGTCGACGCCGCCGACCAGAGCATCGTGCCCATCGTCGAGAAGGCGATGGCGAAGGCCCCGGGGGAGCGCTTCCAGACCGCGCGCGAGTTTCGCGACGCCCTCGAGGCGTGGCTCCTGGCGGAGCACCCGATGGAGCTGTTGCCGCCAGCGGCCGCGCACTTCGATGGGCTCCTGCTCGGCGGCTCGGGCTCGTACCCCAACATCGTCGGGGTGACGCCGCCGTCGGCGACGCCCGCCGCGACCGAGAGGCCTGCCTCGCTGGCGACGCCGCTCTCAGTGGGGCCCGGCGCGGCAGCCGGCAGCACGGGGAGCGCCTGGGAGAAGAAGGTCAGCGACGACGTGAGCGCGCTCGCGGCGTCCCTATCCCCGGGGGAGAGCTCGGCGGCCACCATCGCCAGCCCGGGCTCGCAGGCGGAGCTGACGACGGCCCCGCCCAGCGTGCACACGCAACCTCCCTCCGAAGCGGCCGCCCCGCCGCCGCGGCGCGGATCTCGGGCTGTGATCGCCGCAGTGGCCGGGATCGCCGCCGTGGCAGCGGTCGCGGTGGGGGTGCAGCGCACCACCCCGAGCGGGGCCTCCGGGCCCCCTCCCCCGCCAAGCGCGGTCGAGCCGGCGCCCAGCAGCGTGGCGGTGAAACCCCCGGAAGCCGTCCACGAGCCGACACAGATCGCGCCCGCCGCGCCGTCCGTGGAGGTGCACGCGGAGCCCCCGCCAACGTCGAAGCCCTCGGCCGCGGCGGCCACACCGGCGCCCGCGAACAAGGGTCCGGCGGCCGTGCCGGTCGCGGTGACGCCGCCGGTCGCGGCCCCCTCGGCGAGCACGAAGCCGGGACGGAAGATCCGCACCGAGCTCTGAGGGATGGGGGCGAGGGGGCGGCTGGGGCGAGCGACGTCTGGCCTGGCCTGTGGCCACCGACCGACGTGACCGACCGGCCACCGACCGACGTGACCGACCGACGTTGACGCTAGATGCTTGAAATCATTCG
>CAZHGG010000570.1:0-4769 GCA_964531755.1 uncultured Polyangiaceae bacterium | reverse complement strand
AGGCCCCGCGAGACGTTCACGAGGAACCCCGAGCCGTCCGCGCGGCGGGCCGCGCTCACGGCGGCCTCGAGGTCGCCACCTTGAGCGCCCACGCCGGGGAGCAAGAGCCACGCGCGCGGGGCGCGGGCCCGCACGCGACGGACGGCGTCGGGTCGCGTGGCGCCCACGACGAGGCCCGCGCGCGCCTCACCGAGCGCCGCGACGTCGCTCGCCACGCGCTCGTAGAGGGCCTCGCCGGGCCACAAACAAGCGTCCTGCACGCTCTCGGCCTCGGGGTTCGAGGTGCGCGCGAGCACGAAGACGCCGAGGCCCGCGGCGGTGAAGGGGGCGAGCGCGCCCACGCCGAGGTACGGGCTCACGGTGAGCGCGCCCACGCCGAGCGCGCGGGCGGCGCGCGCGTACGCGGCGTTCGTGTCGCCGATGTCGCCGCGCTTGGCGTCGAGCAGGCAAGGCACGCCGGGCGGGAGGGCCCGGACGAGCTCCTCGAGCGCGCGGACGCCCGCCGCGCCGTGGGCCTCGAAGAAGGCCGCGTTGGGCTTGAAGGCGCACGCGTAAGGCGCGGCGGCCTCCGCGACGCGCAGACACTCGGGCACGAGGTCGGCGGCCGAGGAGACGCGCGGGTCGAGGCCGACGCAGAGGTGGGAGCCCACGTCCCGGGCGCGCCGTCCGAGCTGCTCGAAGAAGGTGCCCACCGTCAGGCCCTCCCCAGCACGGCGGCGAGCAGCGCCATGCGCACGTACATGCCGTACTCGACCTGGCGAAAGATGGCGGTGCGCGGATCGTCGTCCACCGACTCGTCGAGCTCGCCGACCCGCGGCAACGGGTGCATCACGACGGCGCGGGGCTTCATGCGCGCGAGCGCCGCGGCGTCCACGCGGTAGCCGCGGCGCGCGGCCTCGTAGTCGGTCTCGCTGGAGAAGCGCTCCTTCTGCACACGCGTCACGTAGAGCACGTCGGTGTCGGCCAACACCTCGTCGAGCTCGGCGTGCTCGCTCTGCTCGAGGCCGCGCGACGACAGCTCCGCCAGGAGCGGGCGCGGCATGGCGACGACCGGCGGAGAGACGTAGCGGACGCGTGCGCCGGTGAGGGCGAGCAGCCGCGCGAGCGAGTGGACCGTGCGCCCGTATCGGAGATCGCCCAGGAACGTGACGGTCATGCCCCCGACGGGGCCGAGCTCCTCCTCGATGGTGAAGAGATCGAGGAGCGCCTGCGTGGGGTGCTCGCCCGGCCCGTCCCCGGCGTTGATCACCGGCTTTCGCGCGGCGTCGGCGGCTATCTTCGCCGCGCCCACCTCCGGGTGCCGCAGCACGATCACGTCGGCGTACGCCTCGAGGGTGCGCACCGTGTCGCGCAGGCTCTCGCCCTTCGAGACCGACGAGTAGCGCACCTCGCTGATGGGGATCACGCTGCCGCCGAGGCGGGTCATCGCGGCGAGGAAGCACGACGACGTGCGCGTCGAGGGCTCGTAGAAGAGGTTCGCGAGCACGCGGCCGCGGAGCAGATCGGTCGCGCCGCGCTCGCGCACGATGCGCTGCATGCGCCGGGTCTCGGCGAAGAGGTCGGCGAGGTCGCGGCGATCGAACTCGCCCACCCCCAGGATGTCTCGGCCTGCAAATCTCTGGAGATCGCTCACGGAACACCTCCTCGCACGTTGCGCCCGAGCCCCGGCCGGGCGCGCACCTGGCCGCCCGACACCACCTCCTCGCCGCGGAGCACCACGCGCTCGACGCGCCCGCGCAGCGGCGCGCCGTCGAAGGGGCTCCACCCCGCGCGCGTCTCGCTCCGCGCGGCGTCGAAGGTCCACCGCGCGTCGACGTCGACGTCGATGTGCGCCTCTTGTTCGGGGAGGTCGAAGACGCGGCGCACGTTGTCGGCCATCCGGAGCCGCACGTCGTCGAGCGTGAGCTTGCCCTCGTGGACCGCGGTGAGGAACAGCGGGAGCGCGGTCTCGAGCCCCGGGAAGCCTGGCGGCGGCCGCTCGCCGGCCTTCTCGGCGCGCGTGTGTGGCGCGTGGTCGGTCGCGAAGCAGTCGATCACGTCGAGGTTCGCCCAGAGCGCGGCGACGTCGCGCGGCGTGGCGAGCACCGGGCGCACCTCGCAGAAGCCCGCCGCGAGCCCGTGGGTCCCCTCCTGGAGGAACAGGTGGTGCGGGCACACCTCGCACGTGACGCGCACGCCGCGCGACTTGGCGCGCGCGATGAGCTCGATCTCCACTTGCCGGCTCACGTGGCAGACGTGCAGCGCGCGGTCCGCGAGGTGCGCGACCAAGAGCGCCGAGGCGAGGCTGTGCTCCTCGGCGTGCGCGAGCAGCGGCCGGTCTTTCGGGAAGCGCGCGGCGTGCTCGACGAGCGCCGAGAGGCTCGCGAGCTTGAGGTCTCCGAAGGTGGGGTCGAGGTAGAGCTTGAGGCCCGTGGACCGCGGCGCGAGGGCGGCCGCGACCTCGACGTTCGACTCGGTGGCGCCGAGGTGGAAGCCGTAGTCGCACGCGGCCTCCGCGCGGGCCTCGTCCTCGTACGCCGCGAGGCCGCTGGCGTCGACGATGGGCGGCCGCGTGTTGGGCATCGCGAGGATCGTCGTGAAGCCGCCCGCGAGGGCCGCGCGCGTGCACGACCCGAAGTCTTCCTTGTGACGCTGACCGAGCCCGCGCACGTGGACGTGGGGATCGGCGAGCCCGGGCAGGCGGAGGATCGTCATGCTCGGGGAAGCACCCTTACCTCACCCGTGTGTCGGGCGCGTGACGAGCCGGTGCCCTCGATCGCTCAAGCGCGGGGCCCGCCGGGACCGGCCGGCCTCAGGCCACGAGCGACTTCGTGTAGACGCGGTATTTCTTGTAGATGACGCCGCCCATCATCTTGATGCCGAGGTTCACGGGGGCGTCGTCCTCTCGGGTCCAGGACAGCTCGCCCCACGTGTAGCCCTTGGCCACGCCGCGCTTCGCGACCTCGACGTACATCGCCGTCGAGAGGCCGCCGTACCGCTTGATGTTGGCGCGCACGTGCCCGTTGATGCCGAGGAGCATGAGCCTCGCGGTGGCCGGGTGCCGCACCTTCGTGCGCCAGAGCAGCTTGAGCACGCCCGTCGGGAAGAGCGAGCCGCCGAGGTCGTGGATGGCCTCGTTCAGGTTGGGGATCATGATGCACATCCCCGCCGGCTTGCCGTCGACCTCCGCGATGAACGCGATGTCGGGGTCGAGGACGAGCTTCATGTCCTGGGTGATCTTGGCGATCTCGTCCGGCAGGGTGGGCACCATCGCCCACTTGCCGGCCCACGCGTCGTTGTAGATGTCCATCACGACCTGGAGCTCCTCGGCCATGCGCGAGGGATCGACGCTGCGCAGCCGCACCTCCGGCATCGCCTTCACGTCCTCCCACGCCTTCAGGGCGCGCTTCGAGAACGGGATGCTCGAGTCCCACCGGTACGCGAAGAGGTCCTTCTCCTTCGCGAGCCCGAGCGCGTCGCAGAGGGCGGCCTGGTAGGGGCGGGAGTGCGCCATGCTGAGCATCGGGGGCGTCTCGTGCCCCTCGATGAGCACGCCGACCTCCTCGTTCGCGTAGAGCGAGAAGGGGCCCCACATGCGCTTCATGCCGCGGGCGCGGAGCCACGCCTCGGCCGCGTCGAGGAGGGCCCGGGCGACCTCCACGTCGTCGATCGTGTCGAAGAAGCCGAAGAAGCCAGTGTCATCCTTCCACACGCGGAGGTGCTCGCGATCGATCGAGGCGGAGCAGCGGCCCACGAGGCGATCGCCCTTCCACGCCGTGAACAGCATCGCCTCGGCGCGGTTGAAGAACGGGTTCTTCTTCGGCGTGAGGCGCTCCTTGATCTCGAAGTCGAGCGGCGGCACCCACGCGGGATCGCCCTCGAACACCACGTGGCCCGCGCGGATGAACGCGCTCACGTCTTCTCCTGGCCTGTGTTCACGAACGGTGACGGTCATGGCACCGCGCTTAGCACGGACCGGCCGCGCCGGGGTCGCCCTCGCGCGGCCTCGCCTCACTCGGTCAAGGAGCTTGATTTTTTGCCAGCGTGTGGACCGTGAGGTTGGCCCCGAGCTCGGCCCGGGCGAGCTCGACGAGGTGCGCGTGGTGCGTGAGGTACAGGACCGTGTGGGTCTCAGCGAGGGCGGCGAGCACCGACAGTGCGGCCCGCGACCGCGCGTCGTCGAAATGCACGAGGGCGTCGTCGATCACGACGGGTGCGCGCGTGCCGAGTGCGCCGAGGCGCTCGAGGCTGGCGACGCGGAGCGCGAGGAAGAGCTGGTCGCGCGTGCCATCGCTGAGCTCGGAGAGGTCGAGGCTCTCGTTCGCGCGGGGCTGCGGTCGGCGCGCGTGCAGCGTGAGCCTGTCGTCGCGGCCGAGCTCCGCCGCGACGCCGGCGTAGGCCCCGCCCGTCAGCGCGTGGAAGTGGGCGGAGGCGCGCGCGAGCACGGGGCCCTGGCTCTCCTCCCGGTAGCGCTCGATGCGGCGCTCCACGAGCCGCCGCGCGGCGCGCTCGGCGAGCGCCGCCTCGACGAGCTCGCGCACGCGTGCCGCGTGGAACTCGGCCTCCTCCGCGGCGCGCGCCGCGCCCATGTCCTGCGTGTGGATCTGGGCGAGGCCCTGCTCGCTCCTCAGCGCCGCCTCGAGCTCGCGGCGGGCCTGCAGCTCGAGCTCGTCGATCTCGACGTCGAGGGCGGCGAGCTCCTCGTCGACCTCGTCGGGCGCCCGCGACCGGACGAGGTCCACGAGCTCGTCCGGCGCGCAGGTCTGCGCGAGCCGGCCGCGCGCGTCGGG
>CAZHGG010000569.1:0-4782 GCA_964531755.1 uncultured Polyangiaceae bacterium | reverse complement strand
CAGCGCGGCGCGCGGCCCGTAGGCCTGCCAAAGCGCCCCCGTGAGGACCCCCGCGGGCACCGCGGCGACGCCGACGAGGAAGTGGTAGAGGCCGTACGCGCGCCCTCGGAGGGCCGGAGGCGCGAGGTCCTTCACGAGCGCCTTCTCGGCGGGCTCGGTGAGGCCGTAGTAGGCGCCGTACACCACGAAGAGGGCCCACACGTGCCACGGCCGCGTCGCGACCCCGAAGCCGAGGTACGTGGCGGCGTAGACGAGCCACCCGGCGACGATGAGCCGCGCTCGCGGGACGCGGTCGGAGAGGTCGCCGCCGAGGGCGGAGCTCGTGAGCTTCGAGACGTGAAAGACGGTCCAGAGCAGCGGCAGCGAGGCGAGCGACACGCCGAGCTCGCGCGCACGGAGCAGCAGGAACGCGTCGGACGAGTTGCCGAGCGCGAAGACCGCGAAGATGCCGAGGGCGACGCGCAGCCGCGTAGGGAGCCGCGTCGGGAGCGGGGCGGCGGCCTTCGCGGGTGCCTCCGCCGGCCCGCCGTCGTCTCCCGCGGGCGCGCGCTCGCGCACCGCCAAGACGGCCACGACGGAGAGGAGCCCAGGGACGACCGCCCACGCAAAGACACCTCGCGCCGAGAGGCCCCCGGCCAGCAGGCCCGCGGCCACGAGCGGCCCCACGACCGCGCCCGCGTGGTCCATCGCGCGATGAAAGCCGAAGGCGCGCCCCGACTCGCTCGCGGGGACGGCGCCCGCGAGGAGCACATCGCGCGGGGCCGAGCGGATCCCCTTCCCCACGCGGTCCGTGAGGCGCACGCCAAGCACGTGCCAGGGCGCGGTCGCGAGCGCCATGAGCGGGCGGACGAGCGCGGCGAGGCCGTAGCCCGCGAGCACGAATGGCTTCTTCGCGGGCGCGCGGTCGACGAGGGCGCCCGCGGCGAGCTTGAGCAGGCTGGCCACGGCGTCGGCGAGCCCCTCGACGAGGCCGAAGAAGGCGGGGCTCGCGCCCAGCGCCGCGACGAACGCGGGCAGGAGCGGGAAGATCATCTCGGACCCCACGTCGGTGAGGAAGCTCGTGAGGCCGAGGAGCAGCACCGTCGCGGGCAAGCGCGCGCGCGCCTTGGCGGACGTCGAGGCGGGGCGAGCCATCCCGCCACGGTACCAGCCTGCGGGGTGCCCGGCGCGAGGGCCGCACGCTCGACGCGCGCGGTGCTACCCTCGACGGAGACCCCACGCGAGGACGCGAGAATGAACCGTCGACGAGCCCTCTGGGCGGGTGGTGTGCTGGTCGTCGCCCTCGGGGCGCCCCTCGCGTGCGGCACGCAAGAAGCCGACCCTGGCGCGGCGCCGACCGCCGAGGACGCGACGCCCTCGCCAACCGACGCCACCGCCGGTGGCCCCGCGGACGGGCCGATCGACGCCCGCGACGCCCTCGCCGACGCGGGCCCCGCCGACGCTGCCCGCGACGCCTCGGACGCGGCCCCCGACTCCGCGGACGCGTCGAAGGACGCGAGCGTCGACGCGACGCCCGACGCGGTCGTGGACGCGGCCCCCGACGTGGTCGTGGACGCCGGGCCGCCTGCGCCGGTCGTGTTCTCGGTGATGGGCGACGTCCCCTACACCGCGGCCGACGATCCGACGCTGCAGGCCCAGATCGTGGCCCACAACCTGCTGAGCCCGTCGTCGTTCATGGTGCACGTCGGCGACATCAAGTCGGGCTCCACCCCGTGCGATCAGGCTGTGTACTTGAAGGTGGCCGGCTTCCTCCACGCGCTCACCGTGCCCACGTTCATCATCCCCGGCGACAACGAGTGGAACGACTGCGCCGATCCCGATACGGCGTGGGGATGCTGGACAGCCTCCTTCGGGCGCTTCGAGTCCTTCTGGCCGACGGCGCCGGCCGCGGCGCACCAGGCCGCGCGCGACGAGAATTTCGCGTGGGTCGAGCGGGGCGTCTTGTTCGTAGGCATCAACCTCGTAGGCGGGCGCGTGCACGACGCGGCCGAGTGGGCGGCCCGCCTCGCCGACGACGCCTCGTGGATCGAGGCGCAGCTCGCGCTCCACGGCACCTCGGCGTACGCGATGGTGCTCTTCGCGCACGCAGAGCCCACGGCGAACCACGCGGCCTTCATGACGCGCTACCGGGCGGCCGCCGGCGCGTGGGGCAAGCCGGTGCTGCACCTCATGGGGGACGGGCACGTGTGGCGCATGGACCGGCCGTGGGCGGAGCAGAACATCCTGCGCGTCGAGGTGCAGCAGGGCGGCGTGGCGCAGCCGATCCAGGTCACCGTGTCGGCCACGGCGGCGGAGCCGTTCACGATCGACCGCGCGCCCTATTGACGCTGCGATACGTTGTCGGGCTCCACGCTCCGTGAAAGCCTCGGGGAATGCGGGCGATCGTTCACCGACGTGCGGGTCCTCGGGTCGCGAGCCTCCTCCTCACTGGGCTCGTCGCGGCGGGCGTCGCGGGCGCCTGCGGTGACGCTGTCCCGGGGGACGTGGACGGCGGCCCTCCCGGAGGCGGCCCGACGCCCGACGCTACGGTCGCGCCACCCGGACAGGACGCCGCCGACGCCACCGTGATCGACGCCGCTGACGGCGCGGTGGGCCCCGTCCGAGCCCCCTTCGGGCTCGACGCACGGCCCGCGAACCCCACGTGCCGCCTGCCCACCCGTCCGCCCACGGCCCAGCGGTCACTTCGCCTCACGCGCGCATTCGCGAGCGCGGGACTGGACCAGCCCACGGCGATGGCCCAAATCCCCGGCGATCGGACCCGGTTCTTCTTCCTCGAGCGCGACGGCCGCCTCGTCTCGGTCGCGGGGACCGCCGCGACCTCGAAGACGGTCGTGGCCACGTTCCCCGACACCGAGACAATGGGCGAGGGCGGCGCCCTTGGCTTCGCGTTCCACCCACGCTTTGCGCAGAACGGGTTCGTGTACGTCTCCTACACGCGCCGCGCTCCCGAGATGCAGTCGCTCATCGTGCGCCTCACGTCGACCGACAACGGGCTCACCTTCGGTCAGCCGACGATCGTCCTCGGGCCCTTCGAGCAGCCCGCCGCGAGCCACAACGGCGGCGACCTCCACTTCGGCCCTGACGGATATCTGTACGCGAGCTTCGGGGACGGGGGCGGGCAGTACGACCCGCTCGGGAACGGCCAACGCAAAGACACCTTCTTCTCCAAGATCTTGCGCATCGACGTCGACACGCCGAGCCCCCCCAACGCGTACTCCATTCCGGACGGGAACCCGTGGAAGGCCGGGGGCGGCGAGCCGGCGACGTTCGCCTACGGGTTCCGAAACCCCTACCGCTTCAGCATCGACTCGGTGACAGGGGACGTGTGGGTCGGCGACGTCGGCGAAGACACCTGGGAAGAGCTCAACAAGGTCGTGGCGGGGGGCAACTACGGGTGGAGTCGGCGCGAGGGTCCCGACTGCGCCCCGGCGGGCACGACCTGCAGCTCTGCGGGGTTCGAGGAGCCGATCGTGTCCCTGCCCCACACCGACGGCTTCGCCGCGGCGATCATCGGGGGGCCCGCTTACCGCGGCTCGAAGATGCCCGGACGGGTGGGGCAGGTCTTCTTCGCCGATATCCTCACGAAGGTGTTCACGCTCCGCACAGACCCCGCCACGGGCCTGGCGTCGTGGACCCACGAGATCCCGGATGTCACGATCGAGCCCCCCGTCGGCATAGTGGAAGACGACGCGAAGGAGCTCTATCTACTGACGTATACGAACGCGGTCTACGCCATCGACGAAGAGCCCACCCCCCCCACCGCCTCGACCTTCCCCGACAAGCTCTCCGACACGGGCTGCTTCCAGAAGGCCAACCCCAAGCTGCCCGTCCCGGGGATGATTCCGTATGCGCCGAACAGCCCCTTTTGGTCCGACGGGGCCGAGAAGGAGCGCTATTTCGCGATCCCCGACGGCGCGAAGATCACCGTCAACGCCGCGGGCGATTTCGACTTTCCCATTGGCACCGTGCTGGCGAAGACCTTCCGTATCGGGGGCAGGCTCGTGGAGACTCGCCTGTTCGCGCGCCACGACGACGGCGAGTGGGGCGGGTACAGCTACGAGTGGAACGACGCGGAGACCGAGGCCACGCTGCTGCCCGCCGGCAAGGTGAAGACCGTGGGGACCACGGCGTGGACCTACCCGAGCCGCGGAGACTGTTTCCGCTGCCACACGGCGGCGGCGGGCCGCTCCCTCGGGCTCGAGCTCGGGCAGCTCAACGGCGACGCACTGTACCCCGCCACGAACCGCATCTCGAACCAGCTGCGCACGCTGGACCACGCGGGCCTCTTGGCCGCGAGCCTCCCCGACCCCGCCACGCTGCTGGCGTATCCCCGGCCGTTCGACCCCGCCGCGGGCAGCCTCGAGGCGCGTGCCCGCTCGTACCTGCACTCGAACTGCTCGCACTGTCACCGCGCGGGCGGCACCGCGCGCGGGAGCTTCGAGCTGCTCTACGGGCCGACGCTCGCCGGCAGCCGCATGTGCGGGGCGAGCCCGGTCGCGGGCGATCTCGGGGTGGTCGGCGCGAAGGTGCTCGACCCGGGCAGGCCCGCGACCTCCCTCCTCTCTCTGCGGATGCGCGCGCCCGCCGCGGGGCGGATGCCGCCGCTCGCCACGAAGAAGGTGGACCCCCAGGGCGCGCAGCTCGTCGACGACTGGATTCGCTCGCTCGCCGCGTGCCCGCCCTGACAGGTGAGCGGAGGGCGCTAAGGCGGTGCTCACTGGGATCGAGCCCGAAAATCCCACGGCGCGCGCCTTCGGCTTCTCACGAGAGCCGTGGGATTCC
>CAZHGG010000568.1:0-4788 GCA_964531755.1 uncultured Polyangiaceae bacterium | reverse complement strand
CGCGCGGCCGGCGCTTGCGGAGTCGGGGCCGGGCGGCGCGCCTCCGCCGGGGGGCGGTCGCCGAACGGATCGGTGCTCTTGTGCGGGGCCTTGGCGGGCGGCGGCGGGGCCTTCGGGAGGGGTGGCGCGTTGGACATCGCCGCCGTGCGCTTCCCGTCGAACGGGCCGTACGGATCGGTGCGCTTCTTGGGATCGGCGGGCGCCTTGCCGAGGTCGGTCATGGGCCCGAACGGCACCTTCGGGGTGCTCTCGGGCGGCGGGCCGCTCATGCCTGGCGTTGGCGCCGCGGCCTGCTGGCTCGTGTTGGGCTCGGGCGACGAGGCGGGGTCGTGCCAGCTCGCGGGGACGCCCGGGACCGTGCCCGGCGAGGACACCCCCGAGCTCGAAATGAGACTGAGATCGCGGACTTCGCCGAACGTGCCGCCGGGGATGGCCTCGGTGGCCGAAGTGTTCCCGTCCTCGTAGTCGGAGAAGCTCGGGACGTGGGTCAGCCCCACCGCGCTGACCGAGCTCACGAGCGACGGCGGCTCGTCGAGCGCGCCGAACCCGCCGGTCTGGAGCGCCGTTGGCAGCTCCGGGTTGGGGGGCGGCGGGTTGCTGCCCGCCATCGTCGGCTCGTCCTCGGTCCACCCCGAGTCGGTGAACTCCTCGGCCGCGCGCGCGGCCTCGCGCTTCTTGGCCTGCGTGATGGAATCGTAGAACTCGGAGTGGGGCGGGACGGCGGCCCCGGGGAACGATGGGATGCTCGGCTCGTCGTCGCGCTTGACGTCGTGGATGGCCGCGCTCGACATGTCCACGCCGCGCGTGGACGCCGGCGGCACCGGGAGGCTGCGGTTCGATGGGGGCGCAGAGTCGGTGCGGCCGATCGGCGGCGGCGCCGAGCCCGAGCGCGCGTACGCCGGCGCCGAGGGCAGCTTCATCTGCGTGGAGGTCAGCTCCTCGCCCTGGAGTCCGCGCAGCGTCTGCGGCTTCGCGGAGGGGACGCCCGGCGGCGCCGGGATGGGCCGCTTGCCCGCCCCGTCGGTCAGCGCCGAGGCTTGGATGGCGGCCCCCATCGCGACCACCTCGTCGGGGTTGATGCGGTCCATCGGGGGCGCGCCGAAGAACGCCTCCACGCGGCGGCGCACGAGGGGGATGCGGGAGCTGCCACCTACGAGCACGACCTTGTCGAAGGAGGTGGGCGTGAGGCGCGCGAGGGCGAGGGCGTCCTGGGTGACCCGGAACGTGCGCTCGACCAGCGGCTGGATGATGTGGTCGAGCTCGCCGCGCGACAGGCTGTATTGCAGCGAGAGCGCCGCGCCGCCCACCCCGTAGCCGAGGTCGCCGACCGTGATCTGGGCGTTGTCCCGGCTGGACAACGCCATCTTGATCTCCTCGGCTCCTGCGCGGAGGCGCTCCCACACGCCGGGGTCGGTGTTGGCGTCCACGCGGTGCTGCTTCAGCAGCTTCTCCGCCATGCGCTCGGCGATCGCCGCGTCGACGTCGTCGCCTCCGAGGAACGTGTCGCCCGCGGTCGCGAGCACCTCGAACACGTTGTTGTTGAGGTCGAGCAGGGTGCAGTCGAAGGTGCCGCCGCCGAAGTCGTAGACGGCGATGCGCTCGGAGCCCACGCGGCCGAGTCCGTAGGCCAGCGCCGCCGCGGTGGGCTCGTTCAGGATGCGGAGGACCTCGAGCCCGGAGACGCGGCCGGCCACCTTCGTGGACGCCCGCTGCAGCTCGTTGAAGTGCGCGGGCACCGTGATGACGGCGCGCTGGACGGCGCCGCCCAGCGCGGTCTCCGCGATCTGCTTGGCCCGCTTCAGGACGAACGCGCTGATCTCGGGGAGGGTGTAGTCCTTGCCGCGGGCGTGCACGAGGGGGCCCTGCGCGGGGCCCTCCCGGAGCTCGTACGGGACGCGGGCGCGCGCCTGCACGATCTCGGGGCTGCTCCACGAGCGCCCGAGCAGGCGCTTGTGGCTCGCGACGGTGTTGCGCGGGTCCATCGCCCGGCGGGCCTTGGCCGGCCCCCCCACCAGCACCTCGCCGTTCGGGTGGAAGGACACGACCGACGGCAAGAGCCGCTGGCCAGTCTCGTCAGCCAAGACGTTGACGCGGCCAGCCCGCATCGACGCCACGACGGTGTTGGTGGTCCCAAGATCGATGCCTACTACACTCACCGCTCCGTTCTATCCTCGCGGGGGCCAACAGACAACCGCCGTCGCGCCGCCCACGCCCGCGCGCCGCCCACGCCCACGCCCGCGCGCCGCCCACGCCCGCGCGCCCTGCGCCAGCGCGGTCGCGGCTCGCGGTTGCCTACGGCGCCGCGGGAGGCTAACTGTGTTCGCATGAAATCGCGCCCCGCGCCCCGCTCCGCCTCGCCCACCCGGTCCTCGCGCGCGCGGCGCGCGTCCCGCCTGGCCCCGCTGGTGGTGCTCGTCGCGGCGCTCGGCGCCGCGGGCTGCTCGGCTGCGGCGGACGAGGAGCTCGTCGACGAGCTCGGCGAGAGCGAGGACCTCGTCACGGGGAAGGACACCGCCGGCATCGTCGCGGGCTCCCCGGAGGAGGCGGCCATCTTGCTCGTCGCGAACGACCGCGCGCTCGACACGACGGCCCTCAAGTCGGCCGTGAAGATCACCGCCACCGCGAGCAAGTCGATCTTGGCCTTCCGCGCGGGCCCCACCGCGAGCGCCGAGGACGACGGCTGGTTCCTCACCCTCGCCGAGCTCGACAAACAGCGCGGCACCACCAAGACCTTCTACGCGCGCGTCGGCGCGTACGCGAAGGCGAACGGCTACGTCGACAGCGGCGAGCTCGTGGCGCCCGATCGCGCGCTCCTCGAGGTCCCCGACAACCTCGGCCGCCCGCCCACCTCGAACGACGTGCGCGTGGTGAAGGGCTTCGATGGCCTCACGCCCGACCAGGCCTACACCGTATTCAGAGGTCGGAGCACCAACTACATTCACACGGAGAACGAGCGCCTCGTCCGGGACACGTTCGCCTTCTCCCACAAGGCGTTCACCATCGCGCTGGGCAATTTCTTCGCCGAGGACTCGCCGCCTCAGCGCTTCCTGCGCGGCCTCGGCGCGTCCAAGGTGGTGCTGCTCGGGCTCCTCCGGCAGCTCACGCCCGTGGCCATCGAGGCGACCTTCCCGGACGGCCGGGTCGAGTATTACATGAAGAAATCGGTCGACTACGAGCGCGTCGACAAGCCCACGCAGCGGGTCATCATGCGGAGCCCGATCTCGCTCGAGCCCTTCGGTGTCCGCGTGTTTTACCCGGCCTGGGGCTCCACGAACCTGAAGACGCCCACGACCGTCGTGGTCGAGGGCTGACTCGCCGCCGTCGGCGTCGACACTTGCGCACGGCCGCCCCACTGCGCGTAAGCTCGCTCCGTGAGGTACTGCGAAGTCTGTAGGGCGGCCTTCCAGGAGCGCCGAACCTGCCCACGCGACGACATCCCCACGCGGGCCGATCTCGCCGATCCGCTGCTGGGCGCCGTGCTCGGCGAGCGGTACCGCGTCCTGGATCACCTCGCGTCCGGCGGCATGGGCCAGGTCTACCGCGCGGCCCACACGCGCATCGCGAGCCTCTTCGCCGTGAAGGTGCTCTACGGCGACCTCGCCTACGACGAGAGCATGCGCGCGCGCTTCGAGCGCGAGGCCGAGGTCGCGAGCCTCCTCCAGAGCCGCTACATCGTGCGGGTCGTCGACTTCAGCCAGTCGGACTCGGGCCTGCTCTACCTCGCCATGGAGCACCTCGCCGGAGACACGCTCGCCGATCTGGTGCGGCGGGCCGGCAGGCTCGAGCCGCGCCGCGCCCTCGAGCTCGCGGTGCAGGTCGCGCGGGGCCTCGCGCACGCGCACGAGCGCGGCGTCGTGCACCGCGACCTGAAGAGCGAGAACGTGATGGTCATCCGCGAGGACGACGCCGAGGTGGCGAAGGTGCTCGATTTCGGCGTGGCCCGCCTGCGCCACTCGACCCGCGTCACGGGCAGCCGCACGGTCCTCGGGACCCCCGCGTTCATGTCCCCGGAGCAGTTCGCGGGGGACGACGTCGACGGTCGCACCGACCTCTACGCGCTCGGGATCACGCTGCACGAGCTGCTCACCGGCGCGCTGCCCTTCGACTCCGAGAACCCGCTCGACCTCATGCGCCAGCACCTCACGGCGACCCCACCGCCGCTCGCGCCCGTGCTCGGCGCCTCGGCGCTCGTGACGGCCCTCGAGGGGCTGTCGCGCGGCCTGCTCGCGAAGCGCAAGGAAGATCGCTTCGTGTCGGCGCGCGCGTTCGTCGAGGCGGCCCGCCGCGCCCTCGAGCCACCGGCCGCCCCCGCGTCCGCGTCCGTGCCCCCGGTGAGCCACGCGGGCCACCCGAGCTCCGCCCCTCGCGCCACCGTGGCCGTCGACCGCGCGCTCCTCGCGGACATCTGGGCCGCCATCGAGCTCGGCGCGCCCGCGTACAACGCGGGCGACCACGCGCGCTGCTACGGGCTCTACCGCCAGTGCGTCGAGGCCGCGCTCTCTGCCTCGCGCACGCCACCCCTCGGGCTCGCGGAGCGCGCGCGCCTGGTGGTCGCCCACGAGCAGGCGGCGATCGCGCCGGGCCCCACGCGGGCCGCGTGGACGCTGCGTCACGCGTTCGACGACCTCGCGAGCGCCGCGCCCTTCTCCGCGCTCCCGGTGCGCGACCCGATCGACGCGGCGCTCGACGTGTTCCAAGCGATCGCCGCGCGCACCTACGCGCTCGGCCGCGCCGACGTGGTAGGGCCTCTCCACGTGCGCTTCGCGACGCTGCTCCGCGAGGCGGCCG
>CAZHGG010000567.1:0-4806 GCA_964531755.1 uncultured Polyangiaceae bacterium | reverse complement strand
GGCGACGCCGCGCCGGCCGACGACGAGCCCGACGACGAAGGGAGTCCCTCGTGAGTCGCGCGCCTCGGCTCGTGGCGATCGCCGCGTCGGTGCTCGCCGCCACGGCGGTGGGCCTCATCTACCCGCTCGCGTCGCGCGGCTGGGCCTGGCGCACGGTCGTGTGGGAGCACCCGCTCGTGGGCCTCGCGGCGCTCGTCGTGCCCGCGGTGGTCTACTTCACGACCGTGGGGGCCGATCGACGGGTGCCGACCCTCACGCTGCCGACGGTCGCGCCGCTCGTGCTCGGCCCGCGGGGCACGCGCGCGCGCCTGCGCGACCTCCCCGGGGTGCTGCGCGGGGCCGCGCTGCTGCTCGGGATCCTCGCGCTCATGCGCCCCGAGAACGTGCTCCGCGGCGAGAACGCGCAAGAGTCGGGCATCGACATCGTGCTCGTGCTCGACCTCTCGGGCTCCATGCGGGCGCTCATGGACCAGGGCGACGGCGCGAGCCCGCCCAACACACCGGACACGCCGATGGACCGCGCCCCTTCGAAGCGGCTCACCCGCCTCGAGACAGCGAAGGACGTGATCCTCGACTTCGTCTCACGGCGAAAGACCGACCGCATCGGCGTCGTCGTCTTTGGGCGGAGCGCGTTCATCCTGTCGCCGCCCACGCTCGACAAAACGCTGCTCTCGGGCCTCGTCTCCAAGATGGAGCTCGAGATCATCGACGGCAACGGCACGGCCATCGGCGACGCCGTCGGCACCGCCGTCGCGCGGCTGCGACGGAGCACCGCGCGCTCGAAGGCGATCATCCTGCTCACCGACGGCGACTCGAACGCCGGCACCGTCGCGCCCGAGTACGCCGCCCACCTCGCGCAGACCCAGGGGGTGAAGGTCTACACGGTGCAGATCGGCGACGGCGACGAGGTCGACGTGCAGGACGGCGTCGACCTCTTCGGGCAGCCGCATTTCGTGCGCACGCACTTCCCCGTGAACCCCGCCCTGCTCCGCAAGATCGCGACCGACACGGGCGGCGAGTCGTACGTGGCGACCGACAAGAAGAGCCTGTCGGTGAGCATGCACACCATCCTCGACACCCTCGAGAAGACCCGCTTCGAGTCGCAGTCGGCCACGATGGAAGACCTCTTCCCGCTGCTCCTCCTGCCGGCCGTGCTGCTCCTCGTCCTCGAGGCCATCTCCCGCGCGTGGCTCGTGCGGAGGTTCCCGTGAGAGGAGGCCCACCGTGAAATTCGCCTACGATTTCCTGGCCTTTCCGGGGCTGCTCTACGCGCTGTTGGGCGCCCTCGCGGTGGGCGGCTTCGCGGGGCTGCTGGTCGTCGCGGCGCTACGTCGCCGCCGAGACACGGCGCGCTTCGGCGAGGCCAAGCTGGTCGAGCGGCTGCGCTCGTTCGACGCGGACACCCGGCGCTCGGTGAAGGGTCTGCTGCTCGTGCTCGCCCTCGCGGCGGCCTTCTTCGCGCTCGCGCGGCCGCAGTTCGGGCGCGGGGTCAAGCACGTGCCGGCCACCAACCTCGACGTCGTGATCGTGCTCGACTACTCGAAGAGCATGTACGCCCGCGACGTCGTCCCGAGCCGCATCGCGCGCGCCAAGGCGGAGGTCGCGCGGCTCATCCGGGAGCTCCGCGGGGCGCGGTTCGGCGCGGTCGCGTTCGCGGGCGAGCCCATGAGCTTCCCCATGACCAGCGACGGCGCGGCGATCGCCCAGTTCTTCCGCGGCCTCGAGCCCAACGACATGCCCGTCGGGGGCACGGCGACGAGCCGCGCCCTCGAGCGGGCGCGGGAGCTCCTGGAGCGCGATCCCAAGTCGAAGGAGCACGTGCGCATCATCGTGCTCGTGACCGACGGCGAGGACACCGAGGGCGACCCCACGAAGGTCGCGAACGATCTGGCCGCGGAGGGCACCCGGATCGACGTCGTGCAGATCGGCACCCGCGCGCCGGAGCCCATCCCCAACGTGAGCCCCGACGGGCGCGTCCTCGGGATGCGCCAGGACGAGACGGGCAAGACCCTCATGACCCAGCTGTCGAGCGAGGCCGAGGCGGAGCTCGCGAAGATCGCGGAGATCACGCACGGCAAGCTCGTGACGGGCACCAAAGGCGAGACCGGGATCGACGACGTGACGCGCGATCTGAAGCGCCTCATGACCCAGGAGCTCTCCGAGCGCGTCGAGACCGTGTTCGCGGAGGAGTACGCCTGGCCGCTCGGCGTCGCGCTCGTGCTGCTCGTCACCGAGGGCCTCCTTCCCGACGCGCCGAAGGCGCCGCCGCGGGTCCCCATGCCGGTCGCGACCCTCGCGAAGAGGCCACGAGGTCGCCGCCGAAGGGCGCTCCCAGAGAGCGGACCGAGCGCGCCGAGCGCGCCCCGCGGAGGTGCCGCGTGAGCGCGTCCGGGCGACCCCTCCGCTGGGGATTTCTCGTCGCGGTGTTCGGCTGCGGCGCGCTGGCCGCCTGCGGTTGGGACCCGCAGCGGCCATTCGAACGCGAGTCGCCGGTCGTCAACCGCGCGCTCGCCGAGCTCGACGCCGGCGAGGCGGGCGCGGCCAACGCGGCGGAGCTGCTGGAGGGGTACCTCTCCACCGGGGCGTGCGCGGAGAGCGCGATCGGCACGCCGCGGACGCTGCGCGATCGGCCGAACGGCGCCCTCGACCTCGGCATCGCGCTCTTCCGCATCGGGGAGTCTTTCGGCGCGCGCTTCGGTGACGAAGAGGCGAAGGGCGGCCGGGCTCGTCCAGCGCCAGGGGTACCGGGCGCGCCCTCCGCGGACGGGCTCCGCGCGAGCCACATCGAGTGCGCGCTCCGCGTGGTGCGCGCCGTCGCGGACGACCCCTCGCAGCCGGTCGAGCTCCGCGCGCGCGCCCGCTACCTCGAAGGCAACCTGCTCTTTTTGGATGCAAACTACAAGGAAGCGGTCGCGGCGTACGACAAGGCGCTCGTGCTCGCGCCGGGCATGCCCGAGGGCGGCGTGGACGCGCAGGGCGGGCCCCGCCTCGGGGACCCCGTGGGCCTCGACGCCGCGTGGAACCGCGCGGTGGCGCTGCAGCGCATCGAGGACAAGAAGGACGCCGGACAAGACGGCGGACAAGACGGCGGACAAGACGGCGGACAAGACGGCGGGCAAGACGGCGGACAAGGCGGCGGGAAGGACTCGGGCGGACAAGACGGCGGCAAGGACGGCTCGAGCGGCGACCGCGACAGCGGCAAGGACTCCGGCAAGGACTCGGGCGGGGAGGACGCGGCCCCACCGCCGCAGAGCCCCGAGGACGCCGCCGCTCCGCCCCCGCCGCCCTCCGAGCGGAGCCAGGACGAACGCCTCCTCGACCAGCTCGAGAACGCCCCCACCGTGCAGCGCGAGGCGGCGCGACGCCAGAAGCGAGGCGGCGTGAAGGTGCGAGGCTCCGAGGACAAGTGACCCGCCTCGTCGCCCGCTGGCAGCGCGCCCTGGTGGCGCTCGCGACCGTCCTCGCCGCCCTCGTCGGCGGCGCGCGCCCCGCGTGGGCCGACGAGCTCCACGTGGCGCTCGAGGCGCACGTGGTCGAGGTGGGGCAGGCGGTCACGATGCGGCTCGAGGGCTCCGGGACGTCCGGCGCGGTCACGGCCGTGGAGCCCGGGCCAACGCCCGGCTTTCGCGTCGCGGGGCGCAGCGTGATGCCTACGCGCATGGTCTCCATCGTCAACGGCGTGCGCACCGATCGCAGCGGCGTGTCGGCCACGTTCACGCTCGTGGCGGAGCGCGTCGGCACGTTCACGCTCGGCCCCGCCACCGCCACCTTCGGCGGGCGCGTGCGGCGCGCCGAGCGCGTGGAGGTGAAGGTGGTCCCGCGGGGGCAGGGCCCCGGGCGCACGCAGAACCTCGACCCGTTCGCGCAGTTCTTCGGCCCCGGGGGCGCTCTCCTCGAGCCGCTGACCACGCCCGCGCCCGAGCCGACGCTCGACCCCAAGCTCGCGCTGCCGCGGGCGCGCGGGCCGATCGCGTTCCTCCACGCCACGGTGGACAAGACCCGGGCGTTCGTCGGCGAGCAGGTCACCTTTTCGGTCTACCTCTACGTCGAGGCCACCGGGCGCGAGCCGCAGATCGGCGACGTGCACGAGGCGGCTGCGGCCGCGTTTCAGAAGCGCACGCTGCTCGAGAGTGAGAACGACGCGAAGCACGTCGGCCTCGCGCGCGTCGGCGAGCAGATCTACGAGGTGAAGCTCGTCCGCCGCGCGGCCCTCTTCCCGCTGAAGCCGGGCGCCCTGCCGGTGGGCACGATGAGCCTGCGCGTGTTCCGGAGCGAGGGGCTCCGCGGTCGCGCCGAGTCGATCCGCGAGAGCGAGCCCATCGACGTCACGGTCGTCGAGCCGCCCGCGGCGGGCCGCCCACCGGGCACCGCGCCGGGCGACGTGGGCGACTTCACGCTGCGCGCCGAGGTCTCCCCGCGCGAGGTGCCCAGGGGCGGCGCCGTCGCCGTGACGCTGACGCTCGTTGGGCGAGGGAATTTCCCGAACAAACTCGCGCTGCCCACGCTGAAGGGCGGCGAGTGGCTCGACCCCGAGGTGAGCGAGACCCTCGGCCCCGACGACCAGCAGCGCTTCGGCGGCACGCGCACCTTCCGGTACATTCTCCGGCTGCGCGAGCCCGGGCTCGCGGCGCTCGGCGACGTCACCTTCCCCCATTTCTCGCCCGAGGGGCGGCGCTACCAGACGGCGCGCGCCGCGCTGGGCACCGTGAACGTGACGCCGGACGGCAAGGCCGCCGCCCCCGATGACGAGCGTGAGCACCTGCTCCCGAACCTCCCGGCCCCACGCGGCGCGCTCGAGGGCGTCAC
>CAZHGG010000566.1:0-4814 GCA_964531755.1 uncultured Polyangiaceae bacterium | reverse complement strand
GCTCGGCCAGGCCGGCCACGAGCTGCGCGCCCTCGCGGCCTTTGGCCATTGGGAGCGCCGGCGCCGACACGCCGATCGCCTTCGTCGCGCGCGCGGCGGCGCGCTCGCCCGCGCGCGGCGCGCTCGCCGCCAGCGGCGCGCCGTCGTCGCCCCACGCGTAGAGCTCGAGGGCGTCTTGGGCGCTGCCCTGGCCCACGCGCGCGACGAGGCGCAGCCGGCCTGGCGTGGCCGTGAGCTCGACGAGCTGCGTGGACTCGCCGGCGCCGAGCCCGAGGGGCCGCGTGAGGACCTCTCGGCCGCCCGCGCGCAGCGCCACCGGGCTCCGCGTGATGAGCATGAGCCCGAGCCGCCCCGACTCGGGCACCGTGACGTCAGCGACGACCTCACGCATGCCGGGTTGGCCCGAGAGCGCGCCCAACTCGAGGCGGCAGCCGGCGGCGGCGAGCGCCTCGGTCACAGCGGGGCGCCCGTACGGGCCGGGGCCCGTGGCTTTGTCGGGCATCGGTGCGTCGAAGGCGTCGAGCGCGGTCGGCGCGCTGAGCTCGGAGAGGCGCGTGAAGCGGCTCGGGCCCAGCACCGAGGCGACGCGCAGGCACCCGCTCGCCCGGCGGGTCTCCTCGGCGAGCGCCACGTCCCCGCGCACCTGCGCGAGGTGGGTGCGGGCCTTGGCGACGAGGCCGGGCATGAGCGGCCCTCGCGCCTTCTTCGCGAGCGCCGCGAGGCGCGCGTCGATGCGCGCGCGCTGCGTGCGGAAGGCGAGCGCCGTGCGCGCCGAGGGGAACGCCATGACGCCGCGGTAGACCAGGGCGTCGAGCGCGGCGACCGTCACGGGCGCCTGCCAGGGATCTCCGTCGCTCGCGGCCACGTGGTCGAGCGCGTCGAGCCACGCCGCCTCGGCCTCGGCGGCGGCGGGCGCGGCGGGGGCGCGCGCGGCCGGCGCGGCCGGCGCGGGCGCCGCGGGCTCGTGCGGGGGGGGCGTCGGGGGGGGGGCTCGGCGGTGACCTCGGCGCGCGCGGCCTTCTCGGCCGCCATGTACAGCGTCGGATCTTGTGCGGGGGCCTTCGGGGTCGGGTCGCCGCAGCCGACGAGCGTCGGCGCGGCGAGGGCGGCGAGGGCCGCGAGCGCGCGGGAAGCGCGGGAGGTCGGAGGGTTCACTTGCCACCTCGCTCGATGCGCACGGTCTTGTGCATGAGGGCGTCGACGCGCTGGATGAACGCGCGCCACGCGGGGTACTTCTCTGGGGGGATCACGCTCTGGTCCAGGACGACCGTGCGCTTGACGATGAGCGCGCGCGGGTCGCGGGGGTCCCGCGTGAGCGTGAGCTCCGCGTGGCCGAACTCGCCGCCGGCCTCGCGCCCGCCCGGGGGCGGCGCGACGAAGCGCATGCCCGCGGGCGCGACGAGGCGCGTGGTGCGGATCTGGTGGCTCGGCGCCATGTGGGGGGGGAGCACGACGGGGAGCGTGCGCGCCACGAGCGGCGCGATCTGCGACGCGAGCGGGATGCTCGCCGAGAGCGGCACGACGAGCTCGCTCTGCTCGCGGCGCGCGAACGCCAGCGATTTTGCCTTGTATTTCACCTCGGCCTCGCCGTTCGCGAGGTCGCCGCGGAACGCGATGTTCTTGTCGACCTCGACCTGCGACACCCACGGCCCCACGAGCGAGCCCTCGACGTATTGGGCGCGCGCGTCCTTCTGCGTGAGGTTCGTGCGCAGCCAGAACCCGCCGTCGCCGCGGTGGCGCTCCTCGCCCTCGATCTCCGCGCCGCCCTCGGCGTTGATGGCGATCGTCCACTTCACCGTCGACCCGTGGTCGTCAGGCGAGCTCGACGGGAGTGAGACCGGGCCGCCGGCACCGTCGAGGCGCACCGCCGGGGCGCGCGCGTCCATCGAGGGGAGCGGGCCGAGACGGGACTCGGGGCTCGTGGCGTCGAGGTAGGTGCCGCCGTTCGGGCCCGGGAGGAACGCGATGCCGTGGTCGAACATCGGCACCGCCGCGTTCTTCGTGGCGAGCACCGAGGGCATGCCCGTGAGGCGCGTCTGCACCATCACCTCCTGCGCCTCGATGCCGATCACCTTGAGGAGCGTGATGAGCAAGATCGCCTTGTCGTCGCAGTCGCCCTCGCGCCGCGCGAGGAGCTGCTGCGGGCGGTTCGGGAGCCACCACTCGCCGCTCACGTAGTTCACGTAGCGGATGTCGTCCGCCACGAAGTCGAAGATCGCCCGGAGCTTGGCGTCGCGCGTGGCCTTGCCCTTCGTGAGCTCGAGCGCGAGGCGCCGAACCTGCTCGTCGGGCTCGGTGAAGCCGCGCACGGCCTCTCGGTACCAGCGGCGGAAGTCGTCCCACGTGTGGAAGGTGGAGCCGACGATGAGCGGCAGCACCTCGCTCATCGCGGGCGAGAGCGGCTCGTCCGGCACGACCACGGGCTTGTTCCAGACGAGGCGCACGACGTGGCGATCGCCCTCGTCGCGCTCCTCGCGCTTGTGGTCGCCGGCGCGGAGCACGTCTACGTAAATAGGCGTAGCCTTTGGTGAATCGACGACCACTTCGTTGTAGAGCAGCGGGTGCGTGGAGGGCGCGCCGGCGTAGTCGAGGAAGTAGTACGGGGCGTCGCCGCGGCCGCCCACCGGGCCCGACGTCCAGGTGCGCACGGCGACCTCGACGGTGTCGCCTGGGTACAGATCGGGCCAGCGGATGCGGGGACGGGAGCCCTCGTTGTGCTCCTCGGCGGGGAGGGCCACGGTGCCGTCCTTGCGGTGCACGCGGGCGCGCAGGATCTCGACGATGTCGCCTTCCTGCGGGATGTCCTCGAAGAGCTCGTCTTGCGTGCGCGGGGCCACGACGATCTCGCGCCCGTAGTGGATGAGCTGCGACACCCGGCGATCGGGGTGCATCACCACCGCGCGCATCCAGTGGAGCTCGCGGTCGGCGACGTCGGCCGTGACGCCGCGCCGCCTCGCGAGGATCACGTCGGAGGAGACGAGGTACTTCTCGTCCTCGCGCCCCTCGACCGCGCCGGCCTTGGCTCGCAGCTGGAGCTCGGCGCGAATGCGCGCCTCCCCGGGGGCGAGGGAGCGCGCGCGGGCGAGCAGCGCCGTGAGCTCACCCGGCTTCGCGTCGCCCGCGAGGGCGAGCGCCTGCGACAGGCCGAGGTAGGCCTCGGGCCGATTCGGCGAGAACGCGATCGCGGCCTTGAACGCCGCGGTCGCCTCGGCGGCGAGGCCGGCGTGGAGCAGCTCGTCGGCGACCTCGAGCACCTGGTCGTCGTCCTGCGCGCCGCCCTCGAGCGCCGCGCGCGCCGCGCGGACGAGCGGCTCCTTCCCCCGGACGCCAGCGGCCGAGACGGTCTCGCTGCCCCGGTCGCCGCGCCGCGCGAGCTCGTCGCGGATGCGCAGGTAGAGCGCGCGGTCGTGGCTCTGCGCCAGGGCGCTCGCGCGCCGCAGCAAGAGGTCGGGCACGGTCTGGAGCCGCGGGCCGATCCGGGCCGCCATGTCGCGGAGCGCCTCGGTGGTGAGCGCGTCGGTGCCGAGGACGCGCTTGGCCTCCGCGCGGAGCAGCACGGCCTCGTCGTCGGGGTCTTGCTCGAGCTTGGCGGCGCGCACGAGCGCCGTGGCCCAGTCGCCGTGGGCGTTCTTGAGGCGCTCGGCGACGAGCCGGCGCTCGATGAAGCCGAGCGCCTCCGCGTCGCCCTTGTCGCGCGCGCGCGCGCGCGCCTGCCCGAGCCACCCGCTGCGGTTGGCGCCGAACGGGGAGACCCACGCGGCGAGGGCGAGCGCGTCCGCCGGCAGGTCGGCGCGCACGTACGTGTCGAGGAGCCCAGGGACGCGCGGGCTCTTCTTGTCGTCGGCGCCGCCGAGCGTGCCGAGCACGATGGCCGACAAGAGCGAGTCGGTGGGGGACTTGGCGGTGACCCGCATCGCCCGCGCCAGCGCGGTGTCGACGGGCTTGACGTCGAGCGCGCCCCGCCCAGCGTCGGCGAGGTCGGGCACACCGGCGAGGTCCGCCGAGCTCGGCAGGGCGAGGGGCTCGCCCCGCTCGTCGGTGACGCGGAGGCGGACGCGCCCGTCGTCGTCCAGCGCGCCGGAGCACACCTTGGCGCTCACGAGGTGCGGGCCCGCCTTGGCCCGCACCGTCGCCGCGAGGCGGTCGAAGAGCGCCGACTCGTGCACCTCGTCGGAGTGGCCGAGCTCGACGCCGTCGAAGGCGAGGCGCGCCTGGCCGGACGCCGCGAGCCGGACGGTGAGGGGCCGCTCGCGATCGACGACGAGCTTCGTCGCGAGGTACGTGCAGCTCTCTTTGCGGGGGTGCACGTACAGGTCGAGCGGCACGCCGCGCGCGTCGGCATGGACGGGGAGCACGGGGCGCTCGCCCACCTGGAACACGCCCCAGGAGTAGCTGCCGCCGGGGAAGCCGAAATCCTTTTGCTTTTCAGGGCCTTCCCGCGAGAGGAGGCCGCCGCCGGTGTCGCGGAACGGGCCCACCACGACGAGGCTCGTGAGCAGGCCGAGGGCGCGCGCGGGGCCGAGCGCCGCCGCCGTTCCTTCCTCTGCCGAGAGCCTGCGCACGGCGAGCGCGGCCTCCGCGCGCAGCTCGGCGCTCGGGTGGGACTTGGCGAGCTCGCCCAGGGCGCGCTCGGACAGGCCCGCGGTCGTCGTGTCGGCGAGGTGCTCCAGGGTGGCCATCGCGGCGAGGGCGGTCGGCTCGTCGGTCGAGGACGCGCGCGCCTTCTGCGCGGCGAGCATCGCGTCGGGCGCGCGAGCGGTGAGGCGAGGACCGACGGCGGGGGACGTGGTCGCGGCGAGCGGCGCGACCGGACG
>CAZHGG010000565.1:0-4825 GCA_964531755.1 uncultured Polyangiaceae bacterium | reverse complement strand
TCCGGCGCGCGACCCCGGCCTTCGACGCCGTGTCCGTCCGCACCTTCGTCGACGAACAGGCCACGACCGACGCCCTGCGCGGCGCGCGCGCCTTCCTCCAGGGCGCGTCCGTCCACGACACCGTGGTCGTGGCGCTGGCCGGGCACGGCAGCTACACGCGCGAGCAACCCGCGCGCTACGTCTTCGTCACCCACGACACCGACCTGCGCGACCTGCCCCGCACCGCGGCGAGCTTCGACCTCATCGAGGACCTCCTCGCGCAGGTGCCTGCGCGCAAGAAGCTCCTCTTGCTGGACACCTGCGAGTCGGGCGAGCGCGACGGCGCCACCGCCGCCGGCCTGGTGCGCGCGGCCCAGTCGCGCGGCCTCAGCGCGCGCTCCTCGCGGGCGCTCGTGCTCGAGGACGCGCGCTCGGCGCCCCCGCCGCGGCCCTTCCTCGCGAACCGGGATCGCTTCTTGTTCAACGACCTCGCCCGACGCACGGGCGCCGTCGTGCTGAGCTCGTCGCTCGGCACCGAGCTCTCGTACGAGAAGGCTGAGCTCGAGAACGGCGCGTTCACCGAGGCCGTGCTCACGGCGCTCACCTCGCGCGCAGCCGACCGCAGCGGCGACGGCTGGGTCAGCGCGGACGAGCTGCGCCGCTTCGTGGCCCAGGAGGTGCCCCGCCTGACGGGCGATCTCCAGCACCCCACGGTCGACCGCGACAACCGCGCCGCGCGGATCGCGCTGCCCGTCGTGGCGCCTGGGCCCTGAACCGCAACGCCTCGTGTCACGGCGGTGCGCAGCCGGGTCGAGAGGGGTCCAAACGTACGTGATGCGGAGCCCGCGTCGAGGCTGCCGAGCATTCCACCTGACCGGCTCAACGCGTCGCCAGCTCGACGGCCTTCGGGTGGGCCATGCGCGCGAAGTCGCGCATCAACGGCCGGGGGGCGCTCACGGGCGGCAGCTCTCGAGCGTACCCCGCGCTCCGCCGAATCGACGCTCGCCTCAGCTCAGGTCCCAGAAGCGCAGCCAGTAACGGTCGCGCGACACGACGCCCTTGCCCCCGACCGCGAGGGCGTGCACGTGGCCGTCGCGGTGCCCTGGTAGCGAGAAACGGCGCTTGCCCTCGGCGTCCCACACGCCGATGCGCGAGCCCGACACCGTGCTCGCGAGCGTACCGGAGGCTACGTCGTACCGGCCCCGGCTCCGGTACCGCTCGCCCGGCTCGAACGCGACGCGGCGGATCTCCTCGCCGGCGACGAGGTCGCGCACCATCACGCCGTCGGTCTCGTCGGTCTCGGTGACGAGCAGGCGGCCTTCGGCTTCGCTGGTCTCCCAGGGCAATCGTTTGCCGACGGTGAGCGTCTCGAGGTCGAAGAGGTGCGTCTGCGCCACCACCATGCCCTTCCCGGGCCACAGCGTGATCGTGGGCTCGCCGCCGAGCGAGCCGAGCGAAAACCAATCTTTCCAACCCGGATCGCCGAAGGGAAACCGCTTTTTGTCCCGCACGAAGCGGCCCAGCGAGCGCACCTTGCCCGTGCCGAGGTCGAACGCGCGAACCTGAAACCCGGAGACCTCGACGTCGGCGCTCTCGACGAACACCATCTCGCCTCCGTGGACGAAGCTCGCCTGCCAGCCCTCGGCGTCCGGGAGGGGGATGTGCGCGACGATCTCTCCGGTGCTGCGAGAGAGGCGCAGGATCTCGCCCTCTCCGAACCACGAGGTCACGTCGCCCTCGAACGTGAGCTCGCTCACCGCGTTCCTCTCGTCGAATTCCCGCGGGAGGGGCAGCCGCGGACCGTCACGGAACGTCGAGGTCGCGATGTCGACGATTCGTGTGCCCTCCGGACCGACCAGCCAAAGGTCGTTTCCGTCGGTGCCCGTCGCGATGAGCTTCGGTATCGGGATCACGGCGCGGCAGCGCCCCTCGGAGAGTACCGCGCGGTGCGTGGACACGATGCGCGCGGTCACGGTGTCGGCGAGCAGCACCTCACCCGAGGCGAACCCCGCGGCCACGTGAGCGCCGCCCTCGTCGACCGCCATCGCCGTCAGGGTGCTCGGCGCGAGGGGCGCCGGGTCGGAGCCGCTCCGCTTCCAAAGCCCCGGCCCGAACGGCTTGAATTTCGGCACCCGAGTGAGCGACGCGAGCGACTTTTCCATCGCCTCCGTGAGCACGGGGTCGAGCAAGAAGCGGGAGCGCGCCCCGTCGAGCTCGACGACCTCGACGTCCTCGCCGGTCACGCCGACGGCAGCGACGCGACGGCTCGCGTCGAGCACGAGCGGACCGAGCACCGAGGACGCCATTTGGTCGTGGGCTTTGCCCGTCACGCGCCCGGTCTTCGTCGCGACACGATCCAGGCAATAACCCCCCGCGTCGATCACCGAGAGGACCGCGTCTTTCCCGGGCTGGAACCGCGCGCCGACGTCCTCGACACGCGAGCCCCCGAGCCCTTTCCGCTCCCAGGTGTAGAGCACCTTGTTCGCGACGAGGTCGAGGATCTCGACGACCTTCTGATCCCGGAGGACCAAGGCTCGCTTCGCGGAGTCGTCGAGGTCGAGGTCGAACGCGACCCCCGCGCCGTGTTTCACCTGCGCCCCTGCGACGAGGCGGTCCCCCTCGAGGTCGTAGCGCGTGACGTACCCACCACCGAGCGCGAAGACCGTCTCGCCGCGGACCACGAGCGCCGCCACCGGCCCCGCCTTCGTCTCGCCCGTCGCCTCGCGCGTGCCATCCGCGCCGAACACGACGAGGTGCGCGCCGAGCGCCGCGACTACACCCTCCCCGCACGCCGCGAGCGCCGTGGCCGGCTCACCCTCGTGGAGGACACGCGCCGTCGCGAACCGGTCACCGTCCTCGGCGAGCCGTAGCACGCGCCCCTGCCCATCGATGGCGTGGAGCCTTCGCTCCGCGTCGAACGCCAGCGCGACGACGGCGCCGCCGCCATCGTCCTGCGTGGTCCGAGCCGCGGGGCTCGAGGCCTCGCCGTCGATCGAGACCTTCTTCTTCTTGTTCGCCATCGCTGCGCTCCCCGCTCACGAGCTGCCCCTTCGGCGGCCTACGGCGAGATGTTGCGGCATCTCATCGGGAGGTGTGAAGCCCCCCTGTCATTCCATCGTTGGGTACTCGCGCGCGAGCGACCCGGCCTGGTCGGACGAGAGCGTCCCCCGGCAGTCCGGAATCGACCGCTCGATCCGCTCGGCCGTGGCGGGATGCTCTTCGCGCGACCAAGCCCGACCCTCCACGAGCGAGGGTTCGCTGCGACACGTCGTGGGCTCACCGAGACCTCGCAGGTACCGAGCGACGCTCTCGGGTCGGTGACGATCGCGAGCAGCTCCATCTCCCAGAGAGGGGCGAAGCGCCCGATCAGAGCGTCGCTCCCTCGTAGAGGGCGTCGACCGCGAGGGTCACGCCCAGGGAGCTGAGCTCCGCTCGCTCTCCGGCCGAGAAGCTCTGGAGCAACCAGCCGCGCCCCTCGCCCTCGGCGCGGCGCGTGAACACCTCCACCCGACGCGTGGCCGTCGAGACGAGCACGTACTCGCGCAGCGACGCGATGGTCTCGTAGTGGCGAAACTTCTCTCCGCGGTCGTACGCCTCCGTGGAGGGAGAGAGCACCTCGACGAGGACCGTCGGGTTGAGCAGCTCGTCCCGCGCATCGTCCGAAAAACGTCGCTCGCCGCAGGCCACGCTCACGTCGGGATAGGCGCCCACGTCGTCGCCCGTCCGTATGCGCATGTCGCTCGTGAGGGGCGAGCAGCCCGAGCCTCGAAGCGCCACGTGGAGCCCCGTGAGGACGTTCGCGGCGATCGTGCTGTGGTCGTAGGTACCCCCGGCCATCGCGAAGATTTCACCCGCGACGAACTCGTGCTTCGTGGCCGACGCGCGCTCGAGCGCGCGGTACTCCTCGTAGGTCGTCCGGGTGACGAGCGCGTTCGTCATGGCAAGATTCTAGCACGCGCACGGCGCCCTCTTCGTCGCGCTCGCCGCGGCGTGAGCGGGCCGTCGCGCTCGCGCCCCGCCTGCCGGGGGCTACACTCGCTCCGTGGGAAGGTACCGCGCGCGCGATCTCGTGAACGGGCCCACCCTCGTGAGCTGGCTCCGCGTGCCGCTCGCGGCCGCGTTCCCGCTCGCGGCCGGCTCCCCGTGGGCCAGCGTGGGCGTCTTGGCCGCCGCGGGCGTCTCCGACGTGCTCGACGGCTGGCTCGCGCGTCGGTCGTCGCTGGCCACCCCCGCCGGCGCGGTGGTCGACGGCGTGACCGACAAGCTCTTCGCGGGCGCCGTGCTCGCCACCCTGGTCGCGCGAGGCGACCTCGCGCTCGGCGAGGTCGCGCTCCTCGGCGCGCGCGAGCTCGGGGAGCTGCCGCTGGTGCTCTGGGTGCTCGCGAGCCCCGCGGCCCGCCAGCGCAAGCTCGACGACCGCGCGAACGTCCTCGGGAAGCTCGCGACCACGCTGCAGTTCGCGACTGTCTTCGCGGTCCTCGTGGGCGCGTCGCGCGCGCGAGGCCTCGGCCTCTGGGCGACGGCGGTGGTCGGCCTCGCCGCCGCCGCCAGCTATTGGGCGCGTGCGCTCGGAGCGCGCCGGCGCGAGCGCCGATGACAAAAATCGTCGCGGGATGATCGTTCTCGGGCCCCGAGACCACATAGTCTTCAACGATGGTTCTCACGAGGGTCCGCCGCGTCGCGTTCGCGCTGGTCGCGCTGGTCGCGCTGGCGAGCGCGGGGGCGTGGCGCGCGGCGTCGCGGCCGCCGGGCGCGCGAGCCGAGGCCCCCGCGGGCCGCTTCGCGACGTCCGCACGCGACGGGCTCCGGTGGGATCGCGCGGGCACGGCGCCGGCGCCCGGCGGCC
>CAZHGG010000564.1:0-4826 GCA_964531755.1 uncultured Polyangiaceae bacterium | reverse complement strand
GGGGGCGCTCGGCGCGGGCGCCTCCAGGTGCGCGCGCAGCACGCGCGCGAGCCACGCGCGAAACCGCTTGCCGCCGGCCTCGTCGCCGGGGAGCCCGGCGTTCTCGAGCAGCGACGGGAGCATGACCGCCCCGGCCACGAGCCCGAGCGCCGCCAGCACGACGGTGCGCGCCGTGTCTTCCCGCCCTGGCGCGCGCGCCCCGCGCCCCCGGGCCTTGGAGGTGCGGAGGGCGTGCGCCGCGTCGACGACGTCGGACAAGCGCACCTCCGCCGCGTCGACGCTGTGCCCCTCCAGCGCGAGCCACAGCATCACGCGCGCGTGACCGGTGCGTGTCAGCGCCGCGAAGACGGACTCGAGCAGCTCCGCGAGCGGCTCCTCGCCCCCGCTCGACGCCTGGATGGCGGCGACGAGATCGGTGTGGATCGCGCGGAGGGCGCGGGCGACGACGGCCTCGATCAGCCCCTCGCGGCTGCCGAAGTGGTGCAACACGGTGGGGTGCGAGACGCCCGCGTCCGCGGCCACCTGCTGCAGGCGGATCCCCGAGGCGCCGCCCGAGGCGAGGAGCACCTCGGCCGCGTCGAGGATCGCCGCCTGAGAGGTCGCTGCGTCTCGGCGGCGGCGTGCGGGGCGTGCGGCGCGGGGCATGCCTGGACTATCGCCGCGCGCTCACGGGCTGTCGACATATTTGTCAGTACGTATTGACAACATTGTTCGTAAGCCCCACGCTGAGGGTGTCCAACGAGGAGGAGGTTCCCGTGCCCCACGTCCAGTTCGAGCCGCGCCGCGCGCTCCGCGCCGCCAAGATCCTCGCCGCGGATCCCGACGATCTGCCGCAGGTGTTCACCCTCATCGAGTCCCTCTCGGGCACCACGCTCGACCGCGTCACGGCGCGCCTGCGCCGGAGCGCGCCCGGCGCCCGCCTCCTCCGCGACCGCCCCGACATCGTCGCCCGCCTGGCCGACCGCGCCGCGCTCGCGAGGCTGCCCGAGGGCACCCTCGGCCGGGCCTACCTCGACTTCGTGGAGCGCGAGGGCATCTCCGCCGACGGCATCCGCGCGGCCGACGCGAAGGGCATGGCCCACCCAACAGCGCTCCCGCCCGATCTCGCCTACACGAACGCGCGCATGCGCGACACGCACGACCTGTGGCACGCGGCCGTCGGCTACCACGGCGACGTCCTGGGGGAGGTGGCGCTGCTCGCCTTCACCCTCGCGCAGACGGGCAACCCCGCCGTCGCGCTCATGGTCGCCATCGGCCTCGCGAAGACGCTGGGCGCTCCCGCGGCGCGCGGGGTGATCTACGACGGCTTCCGCCGAGGGCGCGCCGCCGCCTGGCTCCCCGAGCAAGAGTGGGAGTCGCTGCTCGCGCTGCCGCTCGACGAGGTCCGGGCGCGGCTGTCCCTCGAGTCTTCGCCGGTGTACACGCCCGTGCGCAGCCACGAGCTCAAGGCGAGGCGGGCCGCGGCCTGAGGCGCGCCGGGCGCGCGCGTGAACAACCCGGCGCCCGCGCCGTCCAACACGCTCGCATGCTCCGCCCCCTCGTCGCGCGCTTCGCGCTCCTCGCGCTCCTCTCGCACGCCGCCGCCCTCGCGTCCGTCACGCTCGCCTCGCCCGCCGCCGCCGACACGGTCCGCGATCGCGCTGGCGGCTCGATCGGCACGATCGACGCCGACGGCACGGTCCGCGACCGGAGCGGCGGCACCCTCGGGCGCTTCGATCCCAACGGCACGATCCGCGATCGCTCCGGCGGCACCCGGGGGCACCTCGACGAGGACGGCACGGTCCGCGATCGCTCCGGCAGCTCGGTGGGTCGCATCGACCCGGACGGGACCGTGCGGGATCGCTCGGGCAGCACCCTCGGCAAGGTCGAGCGCGACGGCACGGTGCGAGACCGCAGCGGCAGCACCCTCGGGAGTGGAGGCACCACCCGCCTTGCCTGGGTCGCGGTGCGCTTCTTCTTCTGGAGCACCCTGCTCTAGCTGTTCGCTAGGCGCGCTCACTGGAACGCGAGCGCGACGTTGAGCGAGATCGGCACGACGTACCGGCTCTCGACCGGGGGCTCGCGCCCCACCGACGACGTGTATCCGCCCGACGACGCGGTCTTCAGCGTGAACCACGGCGCGTCGGCGCGCAGGCTGAGGTTCGCCCCCACGTGGCTCGTGCGCAGGATGCCCACGCCCACCTCGGCCGAGGTCTGGAACCCCGAGCCCGACAGGTCGCCGAGGGACGTGCGCGGCGAGCGGTCCACGTTGAAGTAGCCGACGCCCACGCCGAGCCCCACGAACGGCGCGACGTCGCCGTCGGTCATGAAATAGCGGCCGCCCACGTCGAGCTGCGCGTAGCCCAGCTTGCCCTCCGCGCTGCCGATGCCTCCCGCGCGGCCGTGGCCCACCAGCGCCCAGCGCTCGCGGCGGAAGTGCAGCCCCAAGTAGACCCCGCCCGACGCCGACATGTCCGTGCCCATCGCCGTCGTGCCCGTGAGGCCGAGCTCGGCGCCCGCCTGGAGCGGCTTGGTCACCACCGGCTTCGCGTTCTGCGCCATCACGTTGTCGACCGTCTCGCCGTCCTTCACGGCCACCTTTCGCACGATCGCCTCGGCGAGGCGGGGCGCGACCACGAGCATCTCCTCCATGCTCTGCGCGAAGGCGCGGCGCTGCTCGTTGGTCCTCCGCTCGACGACGACGACGAGGATCTTGCCGCCGAGCTTGCCGAAGCGCACCTCGTAGGGCGAGCCGACCGCGCCGCGCTGCGCGAGCTCGTTGCACACGACGTCGAGGCTCGTGCGCACGTCGGCCTCGTCGAAGTCGACGTGGTCGCCGAGCACGCACTGCACGGCCCCGGCGTGGATGGAGACCCCCTCCGACGGCGCGGCGGGCACGGCGGGCGCCGCCGAGGCGGGGAGCGCGGACGCCACGGGCGCGGCGGGGGCGGATGGCGCGGCGGGCGCGACGGGGACCGCCGGCGTGAGCGGCTCCTGGCTCCAGGCGGGGGCCTCGAGAGCGCCGACGAGCGCGAGCGACGCGCCGAGCGTGGTTTGCCAAGGGCGCCCGGCGCGGGGGGGCGAGCCCGAGGACGAGAGGGAGAGCGGCAGACGAGGAGAGCCGAAGGAGGATGCCATGCCCTCCCCTTCGCAAGCGCCAGGCCAACGCGCCCTCCCTCGAATCCCGCTGAAAACTGACCCAGCGGGCGCCGTGAGGGCACCACGCCGTGTTCGATGGTTCACAGGTTGAACCACTTCACGAGCGGGCAGGGTCGCTCGCACCGACGCCCCGCTGCCCGGCTCCGCCGCCCCGATGGCGCGATGGCGGACCGAGGAGCGTCGCCGCGACTCCCCGGGTCTCTACGCGTTTCCCACGATGGCCGCTCGCGGCGCGACGTGGTGGGCTCGGGCGTCCTTGGAGGGCTCGGCCGCGACTCGATGTGCCGGGCGCTGCAAGGCGACCTGAGCCACGCGCTCGGGCGGCGTCGTGCACTCGCCCCAGTCACCCCACGCTCCGTCGAGAGGAGCCCGCGCCGCGAGCGCGCCGAAGGAGACCCTCCGTATGCAGCAGCGCAGCAACCCACGCGACCGTCTTCGGCACGGGACGGCGGAGGCGACGCCCCGCGCGCGAGCAGGCGCGCCGGGGCTGTGCGCCGTGTTGCTCGCTGGGCTTTGCGGGTGTCAGGGCGCCGGGAGCGCGAACCTCCACGCCTCGGCGGACCTGCGCGGGTCGGCCGCGGCGACCGGCGACGTGCACATCGCGCTGCGCGACGGGCGGCTCGACTACGCCGACGGGACCATCGACTTCAGCTACGACGAGGCGACGCTCGTGGGGGACCGGACCTTCGTCACGCTCGGGGCGCTGGCCCGGTACCTGAGAGACAACCCCGAGGTGGAGGTCCGCGTCGAGGGGCACACCGACTCGCGAGGGAGCAAGGACTACAACCAGCAGCTCTCCACGCGGCGGGCCAAGGCCATCCGCGAGTGGCTCATCGCCCACGGCGTCGTGGCGGGGCGCCTCGAGGCGATCGGCCGCGGCGAGGACGCTCCGCAGGTGGCGGAGCCGGAGGGGTGCCCGCAGAAGGGCGCCGCGTCGGAGGCCTGCGAGCGCGCGTGGGCCGTCAACCGCCGCGCGGTGTTTTCGGTGACCGCGGGCGCCCCGCGGCCTGCCGCCCCAGGCGCGCCCGCGGAGGCCGCGGGGAGCGTCGCGTTTCAGGCCGCGCTCCGCCCGGGCGTCGCCTCGCCCCTCGACGAGAAGGACCGCACGGCCACGCAGAGCGTCGTGTTCCTCGACGTGGGGGTCCGGCCCGTCCCGTGGCTGTTCGTGGGCGGCTACGGCGGCCTCGGCGTCGGCGTGGCCGCCGAGTCGAACGGGGCGCACGCGACGCTCGCGCGCGGCGGCGTCGAGGCGCTCTACATGTTCCCTTCGCCCAAGGTGACGCCCTGGGTCGGCCTCGCGGTGGGCGGCGTGGCCTGGATGTCGAGCGGTCGCGCGCGGAGCGGCGGCCTCGAGGTGACCCCGCTGATCGGCGGCGTGGATTTCCACCTCTCCCGCGTGATCGGCCTCGGCCCGTGGGTCGGCGTGTCGCTCGGCTCGTACGACGGGAAGGTGAGCGGCTGGCTCTTCGCCGGCCCGCGGCTCACGCTCTTTCCCTGAGCGCGGGCGCGCGCGCCCAAACGCTTTGGACCACCTGCGCGACGCCCCGGCCCACGGGGCGCGCGTGCGGGCCCGGCCCGGCGGCGCGCGCGGGACGCCCGAGTCTCGATTGGGTGTAGACCTCATCGTGACGTCTGGGTGTAGACCTCATCGTGACGTCTTTCGCCGAGGTCGCTTCTCGGGCTTCGGC
>CAZHGG010000563.1:0-4866 GCA_964531755.1 uncultured Polyangiaceae bacterium | reverse complement strand
TCCCGGGCGACGCGCGCCGCGACCTCCGCGTGCCAGGCCGCGCGGTCCCACGCGCCCTCGTGGTGGCGCGGCGCCAGCGCCACGTGGAAGCGGCCGCGCAGGTGTGCGCCGAGGACGTGGAGCTCCGTGATGCGGCGCCGAAGCCGCGCGAGGTGCCGCTGCTCCTCGGCCATCGGGCGCGTCCAGGTCGCGCGGAGCAGGACCTTCAGCGCGCGCGACTCCTCCGCACGCGCGCGGAGCAGGGGGGAAACGAGCGCCCGCGCCTGCGCGACAGACGAGACAGACGAGACGGACGAGACAGACGAGACAGACGAGACAGGCGGGACAGACGAGACAGACGGGACAGACGAGACAGCGTTTTCGTGGGGGTTCATGAGAGCTCTCCGAGCGGTTCGTGGCGGGCGTGCGCGGACGCGGTCGCACGCGGAGCCAGCGGCCGAGGCGGCTGGTTCGTGCGTCCGAGCGCGTACGGAGGCCCACGAGCGCGCCGGGACGGCGCCTCGCGGAGAGCGGCGGGACCGCCAAGAGCGGCGCGCGCGCGAGGAGGGGGCAGCGCCCGCAGGAAGCGGCGCGCGAGCGTGGTGCGGGGGCCCGAATTGAACGAGCCTCTTCGGGAGGCTATCCCGACGTAGGAGCCACTCCTACCACCCCGCGATAGGGGAACCGGTGCCGGTCGAGCCCTGGAGACGCTCGCCCCCCGCCGACCCACACAGGGCCGCGAGCCCGCGCCGGAAGCGCGAAGCTCGAGGCGCCGGCCTCGATGCGACGAGCCAGGGACTGTGTGAACGTGAACGTGAGCGCGTCTAGGAGCCGAGCACCTCTTGCCGCTGGAGCGTGGGCCGCGCCGGGGCCCGTGTCAACTCGCGTCGGTCGATTTCCCGGCGCCGCGCGATGGGTCAGGCGCTGGCGGCGTCGCGGACCATGTCGGCCGCGACGTCGCGATCGACCTCCAGGGCGTCGGCGGCCTCCATGATGAGCTCTCGCTCGGTGGTGCGCAGGATGCCGTCGGACGCCATGAGGCGGATGGCCAGCGACAGCGCGATCTCCCGGGGCTTGCCGGCCGGCAACCGCTCGCGCACCGCGGCGAGGCGCGCCTCGCGGCCCGAGGCGGCGAGCGCGGCCTCGATCCGCGTGAGCAGCGCGGCCAGGGCCTCGCCCGCCAGCCGGTTGTCGGTGAGCGACTCGACGCTCTTCGCGAAGTGCGCGCGCTCGGCGTCGCTGAACTCGCCGTCCGCGTGGGCGGCGAGGAAGAGGGTCTCGATCATGGCCTCGAGCTTCGGGGCGTCGTAGCTGGCTAGTTCCGCGGCAGGTTCGACCATGGGCGGGGAATATACACACAAGGCCCCGCGCGCGCCTCGCCATCGCGCAGGGGCGCGGAGGTGGAAGAAGGGGCCGTCTTGGCGGCTCGGGAGCCGTGGCTCGGGCGACGCGGCTGCGAGCGCGTTCGGGGCTGGGGGCTGGGGGCTCGAGGGCGGTGGCTCGGGCTCGGGGCTCGACGTCGGCGTGGTCGACGAGCCCGCGAACGCGCGCGAGCCCCCGCCGCGAGCCTCGGACCCCGAACGCGCCCGCGGCCGCGTCGCTCGTCCCCCCAGCCTCGAGCCGCGGATCCCGAACGCGCTCGCCGCCGCGTCGCGCGAGCCCCAGCTCACGCACGTGCCCGCAGGGCACAGCCGATCGCGAGTGGCCCATGGGGCAAACCTTCTTGTTTGTGGGCCGCCTCGCGCGTTCCCGTGGGCGCCGCGCCGTGGTAAACGCCTCCGCACCCATGTTCGACGCCATCGCCAAAGGGTTTCGCCAAGCCAAGAACCGCCTCGCCGGGCTCACGGAGCTCTCCGAGGCCAACGTCGAGAGCGCGCTCCGCGAGGTGAGGCTCTCCCTCCTCGAGGCCGACGTGGAGATCGGCGTGGTGAAGACCTTCCTCGCGCGCGTGAAGGCGAAGGCGCTCGGCGAGGTCGTGCGCATCCGCGCGAAGGGCAACGACGGCGAGACGATGAAGGTCTCCGCCGGCGATCAGTTCACCAAGATTTGTTACGACGAGCTCGTGGCCTTCATGGCCCCGCCGGACACGCCGGCGATCACGTTCGCCACCGCCTCGGGTCGTCCGACGGGCATCATGATGGTGGGGCTCCAGGGGTCGGGCAAGACCACCACGTGCGCGAAGCTCGCGCGCTCGCTCAAGTCCGACGGCAAGAAGCCCCTGCTCGTGGCGGCCGACATGCAGCGACCCGCCGCCGTCGAGCAGCTCATGGTCCTCGGCAAGAGCATCGGCGTGCCGGTGTTCAACCTCCCCGGAGAGAGCCCCGTCACCATCTGCACGAAGGCCGTCGCCGAGGCGCGGTCGAAGGGCTGCGACGTCATCGTGTTCGACACCGCGGGCCGCCTCGCCATCGACGAGGCCCTCATGAAGGAGCTCGCCGACATCAAGGCCAGCGTCACCCCGGAGAACATCTTCCTCGTGGTCGACGCGATGATCGGCCAAGACGCCGTGAAGGTCTCGAAGGGCTTTCACGACCGGCTCTCGCTCACTGGGGTCGTGCTCACCAAGCTCGACGGCGACGCGCGCGGCGGCGCCGCGCTCAGCGTGAAGGAGGTCACCGGCGCGCCCGTGCGCTTCGTTGGCATGGGCGAGGGCACCGACAAGTTCGAGGAGTTCCGGCCCGAGGGCATGGCGAGCCGCGTGCTCGGCATGGGCGACGTGGTCGGCCTCATGAAGGACTTTCAGGGCGTCATCGACGAGAAGAAGGCCGCGGAGGACGCGGCCAAGATGCTCTCCGGCAACTTCACGCTGAACGACTTCCTCGACCAGATCCGCATGATCAAGAAGATGGGCAGCCTGAGCGACATCGTCGCGAAGATGCCGGGCATGGAGCAGATGGTTCCGCCGGGCGTGAGCCTGGACGACCACGAGCTCGTGCGCATCGAGGCGATGATCCAGAGCTTCACGCGCTTCGAGCGCGACGACCCCTACGCCTTGGTGCGAGACCCGTCGCGCGTGACGCGCGTCGCGAAGGGCTCCGGACAGACCGAGCAGGCCGTCCAGGAGCTCGTGCAGAAGTTCCTCTTCATGAAGCAGATGATGGACGGCATGGGCGGCGGCATGGGCGGCCTCGGCGGCCTGCTGGGCAAGCTGCCGGGCGGCAAGCAGCTCCAGATGGCCAAGCAGCTCAAGAAGATGGCGGCGGGCGGCGGCATGCCGGGCGGGTTCCCAGGAATGCCGGGCATGGGCGGGTTCCCGGGAATGCCCGGAATGCCCGGAATGCCCGGAATGGGCGGGTTCCCAGGAATGCCGGGCATGCCGGGGATGGGCGGCGGCTTCCCGGGAATGCCCAACATGTTCGGCGGGGGCGACCAGGAGAGCCTCACCAAGATGAAGACGCTCACCGCCGCGGAGAAGAACGCGAAGAAGGCCGCGCGAAAGCGCGAGAAGGACGCGCGAAAGAAGGGGCGGCGATGACCCGGTCGTCCACCACGCGTGGCTCGCGCCGCGCCCGCTCGGCCGTGGGGGGCACCGCGCTGCGGGTCGGCCTCGTGGGCCTCGCCTCGTATGTCTCCCTCGCCGCCGTGGGCGCGACGGTCGCGGTCGCCGCGCTCGGCACGACGGGCTGCGTCGGCGGCTCGAAGACCCAGAGCGCGGAGGACAAGGAGCGGCTCAAGTCCTTCGTTGTTGACGCCCTCCCGAGCACGGCGAAGAAGATCGACGCCAATTTCGAGAACAAGATCCACCTCATCGGGTACCGCGCGGAGCCCGAGAACGCGCCGCCCGGCACGGAGGTGAAGCTCACCTACTACTGGCGCTGCGACGACCCGATCGAGGCGGGGTGGGCGCTCTCCACGCACGTGCAACACGAGGGCTTCGAGCGCCCCGACAACGCCGACGGCGTGGGCGCGCTCCGCGAGTGGAAAGACGGCGTGCAGATCTTCGGGCCCTCCCGGTGGGAGCGCGGAAAGATCTACGTCGACGAGCAGACCTACCGCATGCCCGCGGAGCTCCGCGGCATGGACTCGCTCGTGTACGTGAGCATCTGGAAGGGCGACGCGCGCCTGCGCATCATCAGCGGCCCCACCGACGGAGAGAACCGCGCGCTCGTGGTGAAGCTCCGCACCGGCGTCGCGCCGAAGGTGCCGGGCGTGCCCGAGCTCGAGGTGAAGCAGCTCGCGAAGGGCGAGAAGATCGTCATCGACGGCAAGGCGGACGACGCGGCCTGGAAGGCCGCCCCGTCCACCGGCGCGTTCGTGAACGTGAGCAACGGGGCCCCGGACAACGGCCCGCTCGCGGGGCAGGCGAAGCTCGCCTGGGACCGGGACGCCCTCTACGTCCTGTTCGAGGTGAAGGATCCCAACGTCACCGGCGGCTTCACCGACGCGAAGGACCAGCCGAAGCGACACACCTCGACCGGCCAGCCCATGCTCTGGACGGGGCACACCGTCGAGATGATGGTCGACCCCGACGGCGACGGCGACAACGTCAACTACTACGAGCTCCAGATCAACCCGCAGAACAAGGTCTTCAAGAGCCAGTTCGACGGGTACAACGCGCCGCGCGGCGGAGATTTCGGCCCGTTCGGCCACGAGGACTGGGACCCGAAGCTGCGCAGCGCCGTCACCATCCAGGGGACGCTCGACAAGGCCGGCGACAAGGACGAAGGCTACGTCGTCGAGGTGGCCATCCCGTGGACCGCCTACGCGAAGGGCGCGGCGACGCTCCCCCCGAAGAGCGGCGACACCTGGCGCTTCAACTTCTACGCCATGCAAGACAACGGCGGGGTCGCGTGGTCGCCCATCCTCGGGCAGGGCAACTTCCACCGCGCCACGCGCTTCGGGAAGGTGCGGTTCGTGACCGACGCGCCCGCGGCGCCCGCCGACGCC
>CAZHGG010000562.1:0-4875 GCA_964531755.1 uncultured Polyangiaceae bacterium | reverse complement strand
TCCGCGTACGGCTCGGCGTCCGCGGGGCGCCCGAGCGGGCCGTCCAGCCACCGCACGAGATCTCCGAGCAGCGCCACCCGCGCCGGCCCCTCGGCGCGCTCGAGCGCGTGGGCGCAGACCCGCGCGAGCGCCTCCCACCCACCGAGGCGGGGCGCCGCGCGCTCGAGGGCGAGCAGCACCGAGGGCTCCTCGCGCGCCGCGCGGTCGGCGTCGGCGAGCGCGTCGAGGGCCTGCGCGGGCTCCCCGAGGCCCACCTCGAGCGCCGAGGCGAGCCGCGCGAGGAGGCGCGCGCGGGCCTCGCTGGCGCGGGCGCGATCGACGCGCGCGAGGAGCAGGTCGCACAGGTCGTCCCAGAGGCCCGCCTCGCGGAGGACGCGCTCCTCGGCGTCCTCTCCGAGCTCCCACTCCTCGACCACCGGGACCGGCGCGGCGGCTGGGTCCGGGCGCGCGTGCGTGGGCTCGCTCGGCGGCCCAGAGTCGTCGACGTGGGCGGGCCACGCGGAGGAGTCGGGGTGGCGCGCGGCCGCCGCCTGCCGCTGGATGTCCACGTCGGAGTCGATGGGGACGCGCTGGTCGGGCTCGCTCGAGCGAGGCTGATGACCCGAGACTGGCGCCGGCCGCACGAAGGTCGCGCCCGACAGCTCGAGGTCCTCGTCGCTGACGTCGGAGAACGAGGGGAGGGGCCGCGCCCCGAGGCGCTCCGTCGACACGCCGCCGGAGCTGGGGGCCGGCCCGCGCAGGAGCGAGCCGAGCGAGCGCTGCGGGTCGGTGGCGAGATCCTCGGCGTACCCGAAGTTCTGCTTGGAGGAGATGACCGGCGCGTGCTTCGAGGCCTCCGGCGGCTCCGCCGCCTGAGAGAGGAGCTCGACGTCGGCCGAGTCGGGCTCGAAGAGCTCAAAATCCCCGGTGCCGAGCGGGATGTCGTGCTCGGCGACCATGACCGCGTTCGGGCGCGCGATCAGGGTGGCGTCGACCTGCTCTCCACTCAGGTCGAGCAGCGCGTCTGCGGGGAGCTCCTCGATGGCCAGGGTCGGCTCGAAGGCGATGCGGCCGTCGCGGTCGCGCGGCAACATGTGGGGGACGATGGTGTTCGGCTCGCCGTCCGCGCCCGCGGCCCACACGGGCGCGACCTTCGGCGGGAGCGTGGGCTCTTCGAGGCTCGCGGGGCTCGCGGGGCTCGCGGGCCGCGCGCCCCGGCGCTCGGCCAGCCACTCGTCCGACCCCTCGGCCCACGGCTCCGCCCCCGAGCGCCACGAGGCCGGGCCTCCAGGTTCCGGTCCGTCCGGTCCGCGGGGCGGGGCCTCGGTGCGCGCGAGCTCGGTGAGCGGCGCGCTCGACAGCACGTCATCCCCCGTGTCGCCCTCGGGGCCCGGCTCGTCGAGGAGCGCCGAGCGACTCCACAGGGCCGCCGCGTTGAGCAGGGGGGCGTCGACCTTCGCGGTGACCGCGGTGCTGCGCGCTCCCGCGGGCGGGGGTGGGAGGGCTCGGGGGCGCGGCAGCGGGCGGAGATCGGCGGCGGTGTGCTCCTCGTCGGCGAACGGGTAGGCGTCGGGACCGGCTGCCCGCGTGACGGGGGCCCCCGAGGCCGGCGCGCGCGGGCCCTCGCCGCTCTCACCGAGCAGCTCCTCGTCGAGGGCCGCCGCCCGGCCGATGTGCGTCGGCGACGGCGGCGCGTCGGAGATGGGCGCACCGGTGTCCTCCGAGGCAGCCTCCGACGCCCCCCGACGGCGCAGTGCCTCGATATCAATTTGCGCCGTGGCTTCGTCGTCGCTCGGAGGTCCCAATCGTTCCAGCAGGATACCACGGGCGCTCGTGAAGGACACGAACGCGCGACGACACCCTCACCCTTACGTAAGGGCCTTGACGTGCCGAGCGAGTGGGGCCTATGAAAGTAATACCCTTACGTGAGGGTTTCACCATGACGCCACGCAACGTCCACCTGCCGCTCCTCCACGAGCCCTCCGAGGCCTGGCCCCGCGCCGACGTCGACGAGCGCAATATGCTGCAAGTTGGCGACATCGCAAGACTTTGTGGCAAGACTGTGCGCGCCATTCACCTCTACGAGGAGCTCGGCCTGCTCACCCCCGCGGCCCGCTCGCGTGGGCGCTACCGGCTCTACGCGAGCACCGCGCTCGTGCGCGTCCGCTGGATCGGGAAGCTCCAGGACATGGGCTTCAGCCTGACCGACATCCAGTCGCTGGTGCGCGACTGGGACGACCAGCGGTCGGCCACGGGCGCCATGGCGAAGATGCGCGAGCTCTACGCGCGGCAGCTCGCCGAGACGCGCTCGCACATCCTGCGGCTCCAGGCGCTCGAACGCGAGATCGTGAGCAGCATCGACTACCTCGACACCTGCGACGTGTGCGATCCCGAGCGCCTCGTCGCCTCGTGCACCTCGTGCGAGCACCACGCCGAGGGCACGCACGTGCCCGAGCTCGTCTCGGGCTACAGCGTGGCGCTCCCCGTGGCGCCGGCCTCGTCGGCGGCGGCCACCTCATCGCCCGGCCCCTCCGCGCTCGCGGTGCCGGCCGCGCCCACCGACACGCCCACGCGCCCGCGAACCTCGCGCGGAAAGCGCACCCTCCGACCCGTCGACCCCGAGGAGAGCACCTAGCCACATGAGCCACATGAGCGCAGCACCATGGCCCTGACCTTCCCCATCTTCATGGACTACCACTCGACCACGCCCGTGGACCGGCGCGTCCTCGACGACATGCTGCCGTACTTCACCGAGAAGTTCGGCAACGCCGCGAGCCGCAACCACGCGTTCGGCTGGGTGGCGGAGGAGGCGGTCGACCAGGCGCGCGAGCGGGTCGCCGCGCTCATCGGCGCGCAGAGCGAGAAGGAGATCGTGCTCACCTCCGGCGCGACCGAGAGCAACAACCTCGCCCTCAAGGGCGTGGCCGAGTTCTACAAGGAGAAGGGCAACCACATCGTCACGACGGTCATCGAGCACAAGGCGGTGCTCGACACCTGCCGTCGCCTCGAGGCGCAGGGCTTCGACGTGACGTACCTGCCGGTCCAGCGCGACGGGCGGGTCTCGGTCGAGGCGCTCGAGCGCGCGATCACCGACAAGACCATCCTCGTGTCGGTCATGCTGGCCAACAACGAGATCGGCACGGTGCAGCCCCTCGCCGAGATCGGCAAGCTCACCCGGGCCCGCGGCGTGCTGCTGCACACCGACGCGGTGCAGGGGGTGGGCAAGGTGCCCTTCGACGTGCAGAGCATGAACGTCGACCTGGCCTCCATCACGGCCCACAAGATGTACGGCCCGAAGGGCGTGGGCGCGCTCTACGTGCGTCGCCAGCGCCCACGCGTGCGCCTCGCCGCCCAGATGGACGGCGGCGGCCACGAGCGGGGCATGCGCTCCGGCACGCTCAACGTGCCGGGCATCGTGGGCCTCGGCCGGGCGGCAGCCATCATGAAGGAGGAGGGCGCGGCCGAGAGCGCGCGCATCGGCGCCCTGCGCGACCGCCTGCAGGCGCGGCTCATGAAGGAGCTGGACGAGGTCCACCTGAACGGCTCGGCCGAACACCGCCTGCCGGGCAACCTGAACCTGTCGTTCGCGTTCGTCGAGGGCGAGGCCATGATGATGGCCATCAAAGACGTCGCGGTCAGCTCCGGCTCGGCGTGCACGTCCGCCAGCCTCGAGCCTAGCTACGTGCTCCGCGCGCTCGGCGTGGGGGACGAGCTCGCGCACTCGAGCATCCGCTTCGGCCTCGGCCGCTACACGACGGAGGAGGAGGTCGACTACGTGGCCGAGCTCGTCATCAAGAAGGTGCGTCACCTCCGCGACATGTCGCCCCTCTACGAGATGCACAAAGAGGGCGTCGATCTCACCAAGGTGGAGTGGGCGCACCACTGACCTACGAGGCGCCCTCCGCGCCGAAAACGACCGCAGCAGCGCAGGAGACCGAGCAGATCATGGCCTACAGCGAAAAAGTCATCGAGCACACCGAGAACCCCAAGAACGTCGGCACCCTCGACAAGAGCGATCCGAACGTCGGCACGGGCCTCGTCGGCGCGCCCGCGTGCGGCGACGTGATGCGCCTGCAGATCAAGGTCGGCGACGGCGGCGTCATCGAGGACGCGAAGTTCAAGACGTTCGGCTGCGGGTCGGCGATCGCGTCATCGTCGCTCGCCACCGAGTGGCTCCGGGGCAAGACGATCGAGCAGGCGGAGACCATCAAGAACTCCGACATCGTCGAGGAGCTCGACCTGCCCCCCGTCAAGATCCACTGCTCGGTGCTCGCGGAGGACGCGATCAAGAGCGCGATCGCCGACTACCGCCAGAAGCAGGCGGCGCGGACGTCGAGCAAGGGCTGAAGCAGCGCACACGGAAGACCGAGGCACCATGCACCCCTCCACTGAGGCCACCTCCTCCCCGACAGGCTCCCCAACCGCGCCCGGCGCGGACGCGGCGGCGCCGGCCCAGGCCCCCAAGCCGGCCGCGAGCATCACGGTGAGCCCGCGCGCGGTCGAGGCCATCAAGAAGCAGATCCTGAAGCGCGGCGTGCCCGACACGGCCCTCCGCGTGGGCATCCGCGGGGGCGGCTGCTCGGGCTTCTCGTACGTGATCGAGTTCCACGACGGCCCTCCGCGCGCACGCGATCGCGTGTACGACTACGTCGCGGAGGACGGCACGCCGGTGCGCGTGGTGGTCGACCCGAAGAGCCTCATCTACCTGAACGGCTCGGTGCTCGAGTGGGAGAGCAAGCTCCTCCAGCAGGGGTTCAAGTTCATCAACCCGCAGGAAAAGGCGAGCTGCGGCTGCGGCCACAGCTTCCAGGTGTGACCATGGGCGCGGTCTCCAGCTCGGCCTCCACCTCGGCAGAGGCGAGCCCGTTCGCGACCTTGGGGCTCGAGCCCGCGTTC
>CAZHGG010000561.1:0-4881 GCA_964531755.1 uncultured Polyangiaceae bacterium | reverse complement strand
ACGCGGCGACGAGCGACGCGCCCGCGAGGCCCGCGAGGGCCGCCGCCACGAAGCGGTTGCGGCGCGCCAAGATCGCCGCGCGGTCCTCGTCGACCTCGGGTGAGGGCGCGCTCGCCGTCGCGCTCGCCTCGTTCGCGTCGTTCGCTTCGTCGCGGCTCATGGGCGCGTCACCTTCACGGGCGTGCGGGTGGGGCTGTAGGTGTTGTCGACCTCGCCGTCGACGACGCGCATGGGGTCGGTGGCCTTCGCCGCGCGGAGCAGGGTCTGGTAGCTCGGCATCGACCCGTCGATGAGCTTGGCGATGAGCTGGCCCTCGGCCATGCCGCTCTCGTATTCGGGCGCCTCGATGCCGTTGGTGATGGTGTCGAGCGCCTTCGTGCCGCCGGGCTTCAGGAGGAAGAAGCCCTCGTTGTAATAGTTGTAGGATACACAGCTATCGATGAAGAAGAGCTGGTAGGTGGAGGGGAAGTCGCTCGCCCGGAAGTTCGCGGGGTCGAGCGGGCCGCGGCCGATGTACGAGTGCCCGTTGAACACGAACACGTCGCTGGTCTTGATGGCGCGCTTGTAGGGGGTCTGGCTCTCCTCCGCGCCGAAGCTCGTGTTGAGCACCACGCCGAACTCCTTCGCGGCGCCGCCGCCGATCGACACCTTCATGGGCATCTCGAAGGTGAGCCAGTGGTTGTCGAGCTTCTGGCCCATCTTGAGGCGGAGCTCGGTCTTCTCCGCGGAGCTGAGGCCGCTGGGGTAGCCCGTGTCGTAGACGGTCCACTGGATGACGTCGGAGAACTTCAGCCCCTCGAGCCGCCTGTTGCCGACGGTGACGGTGGTGAGGTCCTCCGCGGGCTCGATCTTCGTGAGCGTGAAGCTCGGGTGGGCCTCGAACACCACGCCGAGCAGATCCATCCACTCGTAGTAGCCGTCGTCTTTGTAGGCCTCGACGTGGTCGTGCGCGAGGCGCCCGGTCATCGCGCCGATGGTGAGCTTGCCCGGCGTGACGCCCCCGGCGAAGAGCTTGTCGTACTCCGGGTAGGTGGAGCCGCGCACGGTCTTGGCCGCGCCGAGGCTCATGGTGGCGGGGACGTACAGGCGGTCGAGCTGCGACTGCGGCACCTGCGTGCGCCCGTCGGCGAGCTTGGCCCGGTCGGCGTCGATCTTCTCTTGCTCGTCGGCGATGGCGGCCTTGCACGAGGCGAGGCTCGGGTTGAAGTCGTACCAGAGGAGGCCGCTCGCCGCGTCTTCCTGGGCCTCTTTGTCGTTCTTGGTGCACGCCTTCACGACCGCGCCGCGGTTCGCGCTCGTGTCGCCCGCGCCGCCCAGCACGGCGAGCGGCAGCGACGTGCGGCGCGAGAGCTTCGTGGGGACCACGGCGTTGTCGCGGTACTGGTACTTCACCTCGAGCCGCGCCTTGCCGCGGTCGCCGGGGTTGCCCGTGTCGAAGACCGTGACCTCGCGCTTCTTGAAGGTGGCCGGGTCGATGTCCTTCAGCTCGCGGCTCTCGACCGAGATCTCCATCGCCAGGAGCGCGCCGAACGCCGACTGGCTCTGCGCGCGCGCCGCCTTCAGGATAGTGGCGTCGCTCGAGCCCACCTCGACATAGACGAGGCCCTCGAACCGGAGCTCGCGCGACCGCGCCGTGAGGCTCGTGAGGTCGTCCTCGTCGGTCGCGGTGGGCGCGCCCTCGTCGACCGTGGCCGAGCAGCCCGGCAGCCCCGCCGCGAGCGCGAGGAGCGCGGGCAGCGCGAACAGCGAGGAGGCGAAGAGGGATCGAGACGATGACTTCATGCGGTGCCTTTCGAGCGATTTCGCCCATGTGACCCTACTTCAAGCGGGCGGGGGAGCAAGGGAGCAGGGGAAGAAAAGGGGGGCGGGGAGGGGAGGCGGGTGTTCAGGGCTGGTGGGCTGGGTGTCGGGGAACGCGCGTGAAACCCACGATGGGCCCGGCGCCTCGCCACGGCTGCCCACAAACTATCCAATGTAGTGTCTCTCTGCAGCGTTTCGCACCGAAACATGGGGTGTTACAGGAACTTAGCGAACGAACGTGGGTTCTCGGATCTGCCCAATGAAGATGATCATTATGTGCCCGTGCGCCACGCCGGGCCGCCCAGGTTCTTCCGCGGCACCCGCTGAGATCGATGGGCTCGTGGAGATGAACAAAACTTCCGGAAAGACCACGTGAACTGTGACGGAACGTCGGACCGGAAACGCGCCGCCTGCTCCGGGCGAGCCTGAAGGTTGGGCGAAACCGTCGCATCGATGTTGGGCAGCCCACATGCGCGCATGCGTGGGCCTTCGCAGGCACGAAGCATGCTGGTAACCTCCAACTAAGATGATGGATCCTACCTCCGCTGCGGCTGCCCTTGCCGACATTATCGCCGGGCGGGGAGCCACCCCGAACGAAGCTTCCACAAGAGTCGAGATCGTCGACCGTGTCCTTGCCGAAGTTCTCGGATGGCCGCGATCCCAGTTCAACCCCGAGGCCTACGCCGGAGTTTCCACCGAGGATGGCAGGAAGAAGTGGCTCGACTACCACTTGGGCGGCGCCAGTCGTTCCCGCCTGGTGGTGGAAGCCAAGAAGTTCGGGGCGACCTTCTCCCTGTCACACGTCCGGAAGCCACGCGAGGTTGGCCTTCGAACACTGCGTGAAAATCATGGCCCCGAAACTAGGTGCGGCTATCCGGCAGGCCGAAAGCTACTGCAAGAAGACCGGCACGCTTAGCTTCGCAGTAACAAATGGTCACCAGTGGGTGGTGTCCCAGTTCTTCGTTCAAGGTGTCCCCGAGGAGCAAATTCGCGCGATCGTGTTCTATGACTTCGACGACATACTCGGCAATCTGCAGGAGTTCGTCGACCTGCTGTCGCCGAACGGCATCAGCAACCAAACTCTCGCGACGCGCGTGGCGTCCAATCTAGCCATCATCCCCACGTTCGCGAAGTCGCTCAACGATGTTGTGACGGAGCGTCCGCTACCGTCCAAGAATTACCTCATTTCGCCAATGCGACTGCTCATGCGAGAATGCTTTGGAGAGCTGACGGCGCCCGACCAAGCAGAGATGTTAAGGACCTGCTACGTATCCACCGACGTAACAGATGAGACCCTCAAGCTCCTCGAGATTTTTGCCGGCGACAATCTTCCGCCACACCTCCAAGTCGTCGCGCGTAAGCTTGTTAGACGTCCCGACGCCATCACTGACCTTACAGAGGGCGCTCCGTCGGGAGCCACCGTGTTGCTAGTCGGACGTGCAGGAAGCGGAAAGTCGACCTTCCTGGCGTTCGCGCGACAAACTATCGAGTCCCGACAGCAGGGACATCACGTCGTACTGTTTGTCGATCTTCTGTCTCGGACCGAAACCCATGCGAAAAGCTTCGACCACGACCGGCTAATTTCTGAGGTCTGTCGAGACCTCCTGATTGCCGTTCAAACGAAGTACCCAGAACTGAATCCGTTCGCTCGCGAGAATCTTGAAATTATCTACGCTGGAGAGATAGATCGTCTCAAGCAGACGCTGCGGCCTGAGGCTCGTAGCGGACCGAAGTTTGACGAAAAGGTAGACGCGCTTATTGAAAAGCATCTTGAAGACCCGAGATGGCACCTGAAGGCACTGCTTGGTAATCTCGGTCGGCAGGAAATTCCGGTTACAATACTACTAGACAACGTGGACCGCGGAACTCCAGAGTTCGAGATGGTGACGTCAAAGTTGGCAGAACACCTGGCCCAGAACACCCGATCCACCGTTGTTACATGCCTGCGCGAAACCACCTACGCAGCTGGACGCATAGGCTTCTTGGATGTCAGGAAGCAAACGGTCCGAACCATTTCTCCGCCGCCCTTTGCTGAGGTTGCCCGCAGGCGTTTCGATATCATGCGATCCCGCGTAGCAAACGACAACAAGCTTCGTAAAAAGCTGTTGGCGGCGCTTGCCGGTACGCCGTTTGAATCAGTTCGAAGCTTTGCGGAGATTCTGGCTGATCTTGTGCTCGGTGGCGATGGTCAGCTGAAGGAATGCGTGGTCGCACTCTCAGGGACCAACATAAGGCGTGCACTCGATTTGCTAGAGGGGTTTTCGATCAGCACACACACTGACCTTGAGCAGTTGTTTCGGATGCACGTTAAGCAATCTCAGGGTCGGTCCAGTGGAGGACTCGGCTTGGACCTGTTCCTTCGGTCGGCAATGCGAGGCACGGGCTCACGCTATGTTGAACAAACCAGCACCATCGTCAACCTGTTTCAGGCGTCACTTGCTAGAGTGAACAGCCATTTCACCCGGGCGCGCATCCTGCAGCTGCTGAACTGGCGGCTCCGACAGTCATATGACAACAAGGATATTCGGGTTGCCGACGTCGTGTCCGAACTCGGATCTATTGGCCATCGTGCAGACGATGTGGACCGCGCACTGAGTTACATGGGTGCTCGAGGTCTTGTTAACTCCACTTCCAGTCAAGAACCGCCCTGGGACTTTGGTCACGCGGTGCATATTGGCGCGGCCGGACATTACTATCTTACGACGCTCATTTACAATCGAGAGTACCAGAACAATGTCGCGGACGACATCGTTGTGTACGATGAGGCCACGCTTGAGGGGATGCGGGTCGTTCAGCTGGATCGCGCACTCGATTGGCCCATGAAGAACGAGCGGAAGGTCAGGGCGGTGCTCGCCTACCTTGCGCGGGCGGAACGAGTGGAATTGCGGCGAGTCAAGGCGGAGTGGCTTGAGCCCATTGCAGAGGATCTCGGCTGTCGTCGCTTCGGGACAATCTTTCGAAAGGAAATATGATTCGCGCGGGCGAGAATGGGGTGGGGGGCCCTTGGTCGCTCGAGTCAGCGCGCAGGGTGTAGACCTCATCGTGACGTCTTTCGCCGAGGTCGCTTCTCGGGCTTCGGCG
>CAZHGG010000560.1:0-4884 GCA_964531755.1 uncultured Polyangiaceae bacterium | reverse complement strand
CGTCGCGCGCGCTGCGCACGCTCGTGTCGAGCTCGTCATCGTCGCCGCGCGCCGGCGGCGCGGGGGCGTCCGCCCGCGGGTGGGCCACGGCCACGTGGTCGGCGACCGCCCTCGCACCTTCTCGCACCTGAAGCGGGAGGGAGCGTCGCGCGCGCTCGAGCCAGGCGCGGATCTCGTGGTCGGCGTCCACGCGCGCCGCGCGCTCGAGCGTCTTCTCCGCGCGCTCGGCGTCGCCGCGCCGCAGCTGCACCTCACCGAGCAGGCGGAGCAGAATGCCGCTCCGCGGCGCGAGCTTCACGCCCAAGCCGAGGAGCTGCTGCGCCTCGGGCAGCAGCCCGTTCGCGAGACACATGCGCGCCGCCGCCGTGAGCACTCCCACGTCGCTCGCGAGGCTGCGCTCGACGTGCCCCGCCACCTCGGCGGCCGCGCTCGGGTCGCGCGCTCGGCGGAGGGCGTCGGCCACCGCGAGGGTGCTCGCGGCGTCGGGGCGGGCCCTCCAGCGGGCGATGAGCTCCTCTGGGGAATGCGCCATCGTGCGCGCGGAACCCTATTGGATTTCTGGCGCCGGGGACAGCCGTCACCGCGACGCTCCAGACGCGAGCCGACGCGGACCGAAGGGCCACCCGCGGCCGACGCCCGCGAAAGGTCGCGCGGGTGCTTGAGGTGAGCGCCGACTCCGGCGAGACTTCACGCGGACGCGCCGTCCGCGAGCAGAGGAGAGCAAGATGTCCGAGTCGACCGTGACGTTCGAGCACCAGGCAGGCTTCGAGGCGGGGGAGGTCTCCGGCAACGTGCGCCTCGGGAAGCTCGAGGCGATGTACGAGGAGCTCTTCGCCGAGGTCATCGAGGACGGGGTCATCACCGCCGACGAGCGCAAGCAGCTCGACAAGATGGCCGACAGCCTCGGCCTCGACCGCATGCGCCTTCGCCGCCTCGAGCAGGCGCTGCAGGCGGCGTACGAGTCGCGCAACCGCATCGTCATCAAGGACCTCAGCTTCGACGACGCGCCGCCCCCCGCGAGCATCCAGCCCCTCGCTCCCGCGACCGACGCCCGCACCCAGGCCCTCGAGCGTCGCATCAAGGTCCTCGAGGCGCGCATCAAAGATCTCGAGGTCGAGCTGGAGGACGCGCGCGCGCACATCTCGGTGGAGGTCGATCTCTCCGACGTCACGCCCGAGCGCGCCGCCGTCCCGGACGAGGACCCGGCCGATCTCGCCCGCCGCGTGCGGCACGACCCGCGCGACGACCTCAGCTTGCGCGCCCTCTACCGCCTCTACGAGCGCCGCGGCGAGAACGACGCGCGCTACGCGGTCTCTCAGGTGCTCTCGTACATCGGCGCTGCCACGCCCGAGGAGAAGGCCTTCGCGGACCAGCACCGCACCGTGGGCCTCATCCGCCCCAAGGCCGCCCTCACGAGGGAGGCGTGGACGCGCCTGCTCTTTCACCCGGAGGAGGAGCCCCTCGTCGGCGAGATCTTCTCGGTCGTCGTGTCGGCCGTGCTCGTGGGGCGCATCTCGGCGCTGCGCCGCGACAAGCAGCTCGTGAAGCTCGACCCCGAGAAGAAGCAAGACCCGGCCGCGTCGACCGTGCAGGCCGTGCGCTGCTTCCATTGGGCCGCGGCGATCCTCGGCATGCGCGCCCCGGGCCTCTACCTCGCCCCCGAGTGGGGCGGCGGCGCCGAGATGGTGCCGGGCATCCCGCCGGCCTCACGGCTCGGCAAGGCCGCGCTCTCCGGGCGCTCCGCCGGCGAGCTCGCGTTCCTCGCCGGGCGGCACCTCGCGCACTACCGCGAGGAGCACTTCATCACCATGCTCGTGCCCGACGCGCGCGGCCTCGAGGAGATCTTCCTGGCGGCGCTCTCGATCGGGAACCCGGGCCTGCCGCTCGCGGCGAACGTCAAGGAGCTCGTGGTCCCCATCGCCAAGGCGATCGAGCCCATCCTCGAGGCGCCGCAGGTCGACACGCTCCGTGGCCAGTTCCTCCGCTTCGTAGAGGAGGGCGGCCGCGCGAACCTCGCGCGGTGGGCCACGGCGGTCGACCGCACCTGCGCCCGCGCCGGCCTCCTCCTCGCGGGAGACCTCGCCGCCGCCGAGAGCGTGCTCTCCCTCGAGTCGCGCGATCGCGCGCAGGTCGACGAGCAGATGAACGACCTGATGAGCTTCATGCTCTCCGAGCGCGCCGGAAAGCTCCGCAAGCAGCTCGGCATCGCGATCTCCTGAGGCGCCCGCCTCGCCGAAGGCGAGACCGGCGCGAAGCGCGGACGCTCAGGGGGGCTCGAGCGGGAGAAGGTCGACGCCGATCGGCACGCCTCCGCTCGTCGTGGCGGCCTCGCTGACCCGGACGTGGACGTGGTTGTCGTGGTTCGGCCAGTGCTGGAGGTGGGAGCCGTCCGAATAGAGCGGCAGCCACTTGGCGTCGAGGGCGCCGTCGGCGACCGCGCGGGCCGCGCCCGCCCGCGTGGGCGCGATGAGCTCGCGGTCGAGGAACATCATGGTCACTCGGTTGGTGGCGAAGAACACGCCGAGGAACCGCGCGTTGGCGTCTCCGTCGAAGTCACGCACCGAGCCCGCCCTGCACTCGCGCCCGTCGGCGGCCTGCACCGCCGTGCAGAAGGACCGCCACGTGGAGGTCTTGTCGAGCGCGTAGAGCGAGAGGTCCGCGTCTTTTCCGCGCTGGTGCGACGCATGTCGGGGCGCGCCGACATCTTCGCCAGGGGTCTCGCCGTTCCACTGCGACAGGTCCTCGGGCATGAAGGGGGCCCGGCCCGCGGCCCGCATGCGGCGCCCGGCGTCGCGAATGAACATGAGGAGATCGCGCCGACCGAACTGGTAGCGGTAGACGGCCTCCGAGGTGTCGTAGCCGTCGACGGCGCGCTCGTTCGGCAGGGGGAGCTGGAGGAGCCGCGCGCAGTCCGTCGCGCACACGGCGCCCTCGGCGAACGGGGTGCGTGTGACCTTGAGCGTCGCGGTGACCGGCGTCGCGGAGCGGGCGCGGACCCAGAAGGTGCGAGGCCCGCCCTGATCGACCACGGCGAGGGCGCGGAGTCCTCGGCCCGCGTCGGTCTCACCGAGGCGAACGGGCGTCGCGCCGTTCCATCGATCGACGGCGAGCACGACCGCGGCCCCAGCAGGCGAGAACTCGAGCATGAACCCCGCGTGCTCGCCCGGCTTCGTCTCGACTCGGAAGACGACCTCGGCCACCCCGAGATTCGCGGCGTTCGGGCCGTCGGTGGCGTCGATGGCGCCTGGCACGGCTCCCGGCGGCGCGACCCCGCTGGGCTCGGCGTCCGGTCTCGGTGCGCCGGAGTCGACGCTCGAGGCGTCCGTCGTCGGCGCCGGCCCGGCGTCGAGCGCGTCCGGCGCGACGGGCCCGGAGGGGCCCGTGGGTGCGGGGGCCTCAGCGTCGGCGCCGTCGCTGCAGGCGAGCGTGGCTGTCGTGAGGACGGCGACGAACGCGAGCGCGAGCGCGGCGGCCTGGCGGCGGGGAACGGGAGGCATCGCGACACCTGTAGCAGGAGAATCGTGCCGGGGCTCGCCATGGCTGAGCGTGGCCTCCCCCTCCAGGGGGCGCTCACGCGCCCAAGGCCAGGGCCGCGCCGCTGGGCGTCGCGCGGACACCTCCGCCAGCGCCGACGGCCCTGCGCGCTCGCGGGGCCCGCGCGATCAGCGCGAGCCCCGGCGCCAGCCTCCGCCGAGGGCCTGGTAGAGGCTCACGATGGCCTCGAACTGCCTCCGTCGGGTCTCCACGCGCTCGATCTGCGCCTCGAGGGAGTCGCGGCGGGTCAGCAGCACTTCCATGTAGTCGGCGCGCGCAGACTGGAAGAGCACGCCGGAGATGTCGACCGAGCGGGCGAGGGTGTCCACCTGCTTCGACTGGAGCTCGTAGCTCTTCTGCAGGTTGCCAATCGTCCCGAGCTGATTGGCCACGTCCGTGAACGCCTGCAGGAGAGTCTTCTCGTACGCGAACACCGCCTGGAGCTGCTTCGCGTTCGCCGAGCGGTACTGCGCGGTGATGCCCGCGCGGTTGAGGAGCGGCGCCGTCAGCCCGCCCGCCACGCCGTAGCCGAGCGACTCCGGCGTGGTCACGAGGTGCGCGAGGTTGAAGGAGCGATAGCCCACGCCGGCGTCGATGCTGAGCGACGGATAGAACTGCGCCTTGGCGACCTCTACGTCCAGCTTCGCCGCGGCGAGCTCCAGCTCGGCCTGCCGTACGTCGGGCCGATTCTCGAGGAACCTCGTCGACAGGCCCCCCTGGACTCCCTCCGGCAAGGGGGCGTCCAGCTCCTCCGCGCGGCGGTTCACCCGCTGCGGATAGCGCCCTACGAGGAAATTGATCCGGTTCTCGGCACGAATGCGCTGCTGCTCCACGTCGTAGAGGCGGCTCTGGTTCTTCAGCACCTCCGCCTCGAACCGCTGCACCGCGAGCTCCGTCACCCGCGCGGCCTCCTTCTCGACCTTCACGACCTCGAGCGCGCTCCGCTGGATCTCGAGGTTTCGCTTCAGGATGTCGAGCTGGTTGTCGAGCGCGACGAGCTCGTAATACGAGCGCGCGATCTCCGCGACGATCTGGGTGACGAGGAAGTTCTTCGCCTCCACCGTGGCGAGGTAGCGGTAGCCCGCCGCCTTCGCCGCGTTGCGGAGCTTCTTCCATACGTCGATCTCCCAGGAGCCGGAGAGCCCGAACGTGAAGTTCCCGAGGTGCTCGGGGACCCCCGTCGCCTCGTCGGCCCTGCCCTGACTCGTGTCTCGCCCCACCTTCTCCACGCCGACGCCGGCGCCGGCGCTCACCTTGGGCAGGACCTCGCCCTGCCGCGCCGACACCTCGTTCTGGGCGATGATGATCTCCTGGAGCTGGATGTTCAGCTCTCGGTTGTTCCCGAGCGCT
>CAZHGG010000559.1:0-4892 GCA_964531755.1 uncultured Polyangiaceae bacterium | reverse complement strand
AAGGGCGGGCGCAAGCACCCGCAGCAAGATTTCCTCCAGATCGACACCACGAACATCCTCTTCATCTGCGGCGGGGCCTTCGTGGGCCTCGACCAGATCGCGCAGCGCCGCATCGGCCAGCAGAACCTCGGGTTCGGCGCCGACGTGAAGTCCAAGAAGGACTTCAAGCTCGGCGATCTGTTCGCCAAGGCGCAGCCGGAGGACCTCCTGAAGTTCGGCCTCATCCCCGAGTTCATCGGCCGCCTGCCCGTCATGGCGACGCTGCACGAGCTCACCGAGGAGACCCTCGTCGACATCCTCACGAAGCCGAAGAACTCGCTCGTGAAGCAGTTCCAGAAGCTCTTCGAGATGGACGGCGTGAAGCTCAAGTTCACGAAGCAGGCCCTCACCGCGGTCGCGAAGGAGGCCCTCGCGCGGAACGCGGGCGCGCGCGGCCTCCGCGCCATCCTCGAGGGCGCGATGCTCGACATCATGTACGACATCCCGAGCCGCTCGAACGGCATCAAGGAGGTCGTGATCAACGAAGAGGTCATCACCAAGGGTGACGCGCCGCTCATCGTCTATGCGAAAGAAGCCGAGCTCGCGTGAGGCGGACGCGACCGTCGTGGTCCCCGCGCCACGGAGCGCGGGGCCCGACTATCGCGAGGTCGCGTCCTGCGCGTGCTACCACGCCCGCCGCGCCGCGCGCGTCGTGACGCAGACGTTCGACGCCGAGCTCGCGCATGTAGGCCTCCGCGCCACACAGTACTCGGTGCTCTGTGTGCTCGCGGGGAGGCGGCGTGACACGTCACCGCCGTCGATGGTGGAGCTCGCAGAAGAGCTGCTGGTGGAGCCGTCGGCCCTCTCGCGCAACCTCGCGGTCCTCGCGCGGCGTGGCCTCGTCGAGGTCGTGGCCCTCAACGATCGCAGGCAGCGCGGCGTCACCCTCACGGCGCAGGGGAAGCTGCTCTTTCGTCAGGGCTTCCCTCACTGGAAGCGCGCGCAGGACCACCTCTCCGCGCGCCTCGGGCCCGGGCGCTTGCCCGCGGCGCTCGGCGTGCTCCGCGAGCTCTCGCAAGGCGATGCGGCGCCTCCGACCGCTCCGCGCTGAAATGCGTGTGCATGCAGCGATCGACGCCGTATAACAAAGCGATGGGGCGCCGGGTGACACGGTTCGGCGGCGTGGTGTGGGCGTTGGTCTGTGCGTCTGCGCTGGCGCCCGCGGTCGGGTGCGGCGCCTTCGGGTCGACCGATCCGCCGGACGCTGCCGCCGCCGACGGGGCACCCTCTTCCACGGCCGTTCTCGACTCCCAGCCGCCTCCTCGCGACGCCGTGTCGCCGGACGGCGCTCCCGTGGACGCCGCGGCCGGTTGCCCGGTCACCGGGAAGGCCGCCTTCGATCCGACGTTCGGTGTGGGCGGCGTCCTCCAGCTCCCGGGCGAGGGCCAACCGGTGGCGGCGCTCGGACCCGGGGGCGCGCTCTACGTGTCGAGGCGCGAGGACTGCGGCGACGCCGGCTTGGAAATCGCGCTGCGTCGGGTGCCGCTCAGCGGCGCCAACGCAGGCACGATCGCGCAGTGTTTCACCAGGGATGTCGAGTACCCCCTCGATCTCAGCGGCGATCCCGCGTCGGGGTACCTGCTCGCGACCCGCGTCACCAGCGGCATCGGCCAGGCCAGCCTGCGCCGCCTCCTCCCCGACGGCGGCGACCGCGCGGCGACCGTCAACGCCGGGAATTTCACCGAGCCGACCTTCGCGCAGCGGGTGCCTGGCGCGACCCCGCTCGACGTCTGGGGCTACTACGCGACGGCGGGCGCCGAGCCGGGGAAGGGCTCGCTGCAGACGATCCCGGGCGGCACCACGCAGGTCGTGGGCGCGCCAGTCGCGGGGGCATCCTATGCCGGCGCGCTGTTCGTCGCCTTTCTGCGGGACGCCACCTCGCCCACCGCCACGGTGGTCGTGAAGCGGTACGTCACCGGCGCCTCCGCCCAAGAGGACCCGTCGTTCGGCACGCAGGAGCTCCCAGTCCCGAACACGGGCCCCCTCAGCTTCGCTCCGAACGCGCTCATCGCGTCCGACGGGATCGCGGTCCTCGCGATGAGCCAGGGGGGCTCGAGCAACATCGTGGTGTTCGGTCCCGGCGGCGCCCGCCCGCTCCCGCCGCTCGAAGGTTTCGGCGTGCCCCGGATCGCGCGCCGCTGCGACGGGAAGCTGGTGACGGCGCACACCTCGAGCTCGAACCTCGTGATCGGCCGGTACGACGGCGACAAGGTCGACACGACGTTTCGCGCGACGAGGCCAGCGCTCGGCACGGTGGCGTTCCTGCTGCCGCTGCCCGACGGCGCGCTCGTCGTGGGCATGAGCTCGGGCCAGCTGTTCCGCGTCTCGCCGTGACGCCGGGCCGGGCGCCGCGTCGCGAGCTTGGGTTTTCCTCCGAGCCGGGATAAACCGGAGGGGATGTTCTTCAAGAGCGACTCCGAGAAAAACGCCGCGCTCGGCGCGCGCCGCCGCGTGGTCCCACTGCTCCCGCTGCGCGACATCATCGTCTTCCCCCACATGGGCAGCCAGCTCTTCGTGGGCCGCGAGCGCTCGATCGCCGCGCTGGACGCGGCGATGACCCGCGACAAGGACATCTTCCTCGCCGCGCAGAAGAACGCGAAGACCAACGAGCCCACGCCGGAGGACATCTTCGCGGTCGGCACGATCGGCACCGTGAAGGAGCTGCTCCGCTTGCCGGACGGCACCGTGCGCGTGCTGGTGGAGGGCAAGCGCCGCGCGAAGATCCGCAAGTTCGTCCACACCGACGAGTTCTTCCTCGTCGAGGTCGACGAGATCCCGGAGGTGCCGCAGAAGGGCGTCGAGCTCGAGGCGCTCATGCGCAGCGTGCACGCGGCGTTCGAGATGTACGTGAAGCTGAACAAGAAGGTTCAGCCCGAGGTGCTGATGCACGTCCAGACCCTGGACGACGCCGCCAAGCTCTCGGACGCCATCGTCGCGAACCTGCCCACGGTGAAGCTCGCCGACCGGCAGGCGCTCCTCGAGGAGGACGATCCCACGAAGCGCCTCGACCGTCTCCACGAGCTGATGCAGGCCGAGATCGAGATCCTCCAGGTGGAGAAGAAGATCCGGTCTCGCGTCAAGAAGCAGATGGAGAAGACGCAGAAGGAATATTACCTGAACGAGCAAATGCAGGCGATCCAGAAGGAGCTGGGTGGCGGCGAGCGCGACGAGTTCAAGAACGAGATCGCGGAGATCGAGGAGCAGCTCAAGGCGAAGACCCTGAGCCGCGAGGCGCAGGGCAAGGTCAAGAAGGAGCTGAAGAAGCTCAAGATGATGCACCCCACGAGCGCCGAGGCGACCGTGGTGAGAAACTACATCGACTGGATCCTCTCGCTGCCGTGGTCCGACAAGTCGGAGGACGCGCACGACCTCGCCGCGGCCGAGGAGATCCTCGACGCCGACCACTACGGGCTCAAGAAGATCAAAGAGCGCATCCTCGAGTACCTCGCGGTGCAGGCCCTCACCGGCAAGCTGCGCGGCCCGGTCCTCTGCCTCGTGGGGCCGCCGGGGGTCGGCAAGACGAGCCTCGCGAAGAGCATCGCGCGCGCCACGAACCGCAAGTTCGTGCGCCTCGCCCTCGGCGGCGTGCGCGACGAGGCCGAGATCCGCGGCCACCGGCGCACGTACATCGGCGCGATGCCCGGCAAGCTCATTCAGTCGATGAAGAAGGCCGGCACGAACAACCCCGTCTTCCTGCTCGACGAGGTCGACAAGATGTCCGCCGACTTCCGCGGCGATCCCGCGTCGGCGCTGCTCGAGGTGCTCGACCCCGAGCAGAACAGCACGTTCAACGACCACTACCTCGACCTCGACTACGACCTCTCCGACGTGATGTTCATCACGACGGCGAACACGCTGTCGGGCATCCCCGTGGCCCTCCAAGACCGCATGGAGATCATCCCCCTCTCGGGCTACACCGAGTTCGAGAAGATGAACATCGCGGTGAAGTACCTCGTGCCGCGGCAGAAGAAGGAGAACGGCCTCGAGGGGCTGGACGTCACCATCACCGACGCGGCGCTCCGCACCACCATCCACCACTTCACGCGCGAGGCGGGCGTGCGCTCGCTCGAGCGCGAGGTGTCGAGCGTCTGCCGCAAGGTCGCGCGGAAGATGGTCGCCGAGGGCAAAGACCAGAGCATCGTCGTCGACGCCAAGGACATCCCGAAGTACCTGGGCGTGCCCAAATACACCCTTGGGAAGAAGGAGGCGCACGACGAGGTGGGCCTCACGAACGGCCTCTCGGTGACGAGCATGGGCGGCGGCGAGCTGCTCGCGTGCGAGGTCGCCGTGGTGCAGGGCAAGGGCAAGCTCGTGATCACGGGCCTGCTCGAGAAGGGCATGGAGGAGAGCGCGCAGGCCGCCATGAGCTACGTGCGCTCGCGCGCGCAGGTGCTCGGCCTCGAGCCCGAGTTCTACCAAAAGGTCGACGTGCACGTGCACTTCCCAGAGTTCATCCGGAAGGACGGGCCGAGCGCGGGAGTGACCATGGCTACGTCGCTCGCCAGCGCGCTCATGCGCGTGCCCGTGCGCCGCGATCTGGCCATGACCGGCGAGGTCACGCTGCGCGGCCGCGTGCTCCCCATCGGCGGCCTGAAGGAGAAGCTCCTCGCTGCGCACCGCAGCGGCATCTCCACCGTGATCGTTCCGCGCGAGAACCGCAAGGATCTGCGCGAGGTGCCGCGCCGCGTGCTGAAGAGCACTCGGATCGTGCTGGTCGAGCACATGGACGAGGTGCTCCGCGAGGCGCTCTGCCTGCCCGACGTCGACGCGGTGTTCGGGCCCCGGCGCGAGGGCATGGAGTACGTAGGCGGCGAGCTCAAGACCTTCGGCCCGCTCCCGCCGGCCGCGCTCCC
>CAZHGG010000558.1:0-4898 GCA_964531755.1 uncultured Polyangiaceae bacterium | reverse complement strand
CACCCGGCGACGGCGGCGGCGAGCGCCAGCAGCGCGACCTCGGCGGCGCGCGCGCGCCGGCGCCTCATCCGTCGACCGGGACGACGCGCACGTCGACGTCGAGGGTCTCCCAGCCCCCGCCGACGAACAGCGTCCCGGCCGTGGGGGTCGCGTCGACGTAGTTGCGCCCCACGGCGACGCGCACGTGGTCGCCCTGCGGCACGATGCCGTTCGTCGGGTCGAACGCGCGCCACCCCACGCCCGGCAGGTACACCTGCACCCACGCGTGCGAGGCCTCGCCTTGGTGGTCGCGCGCGCGGGCCACGCCCGGCGCCTGGCTCGCCGCGTGCGTGTACACGTAGCCGCAGACGTACCGCGAGGGCACGCCGAGAAGACGCGACAAACATATGAAAAGATTCGCAAAGTCCTGGCACACGCCGCGCCGCTCCGTGTACGTCTGGAACGGCGTGGTGAGCAGGGTCGACGACCCCGGCAGGTAGGCGTACTCGCGAAACAGCGTCGCGTTCAGGTCGAGCAGGGTGTCGAGCAGGTCGAAGTCGTTGCGCTCGACGAACGTCATCGCGTAGGCGGCGAGCTCGCGAAGCTCGGTCTCGGGGAGCTCGGGCGGCAAGAGGTAGGGCTGGAGCATGTGGTGCTGCCAGGGCATCCACACGAGCGGGATGCTCGAGCGCGTGTGGGCGATGTTCGCGCCCGCCAGCCCGGGGTCGTCGACCCGCACGACGGAGCGCGCGAAGACCACGAGCTCGGTGAACGGCGTGTCGAGCTCGACCTTCCGCACGTGGTTGCCGAACACGTCCTCGTAGTCCTGCGTCTTGCCGTCGACCGACACGAAGAGGTCGTGCTCGAGCACGGTCTGGTGGACGTCGTGCACGGGGCGCAGGCGCAACATGTGCTCGCTGCGCTCGACCGCGCGGCCGTAGCGGTAGGTGGTGCGGTGCTCGATCGAGAGCGTGCGCGTGGGCGCGATGGCGGGCCGCGCGACGCGCATGCGGGCCGCGCTCGGCCGCGACACCGTGGTGAGCGCCGCGAGCTCCGCGCGCACCGCGCCTTGGCGCACGACCGTGAGCGACCCCGCCGCGAGCCGCCGCCACGTGCCAGCGTCGGCGCCCTCCTTCGCGACCAGCGGGCTCGACGCCACGATGACGCCCTTGCGCGACAGCACCGCGCGGCGCGTGAGGTCGACCTCGAGATCGTCGTCGCCGAGCACGACCGAGCCGAACGGCGGCCGGAGCTCGCCGAGGTAGAGCTCGCCGTTGCCGTAGCGATCGGCGTACACCGCCAGATCGCGGCCGTCGGTCAGCGCGAGCGAGAGCCCGCCGTGCTCGTTCAGCTCCATCAGCCACGCGTGGAGCTGCTCGGGCGCGACGTCGCCGAGGCTCCGCAGGCCGAGGCGCTGGAGGCGGTTCAGCAGCTCGCAGAACACGAGCTCGGTGTCGGTGGCGCCCACCGGCTCGAACGCGACGGGCTCGGAGAGCGTGATGCGCCCGCGCAGCGAGCCCGCGTGCGCGATGAGCCAGTCCCGGCCGCCGTGCGCGCGGCAGAACGGCTGGGTGTTCGCGTCGGAGTTCTTGCCCCAGCTCGCGCGGCGAATGTGGAGCACGAAGAGGGAGGACTCGAGGTGCTCCCACGCGCGCACGAGCTCGCCGCGGATGCTGCCCGGCGGCGGCGCGGGCTCCTTCAGCACGGGCGCGCTCGGCTCGCCGCCAGGGTAGTAGCCGATGCCCCACCCGTCGGGCAGGGAGCGCGCCTGCTCGAGGCAGCGGAGCGTGAAGGACGGCGCCAGCTCACCCTCGAACGACATCGCGAACAGGTTCGGCATGGAGACCCGAGCCTAGCAGCCGTTCCGGAGTTGGACCGAGCCCCTTCGCGCCGAAGGCCGAAGCCAGTTCCGCCGATCCTGAACGTCCGAAGGTGACGTGCACACGTGGCGGTCATCGAGCCCGGAAGCCCACGGCTCTCGTGAGAAGCCGAAGGGGGGAGCCGTGGGATTTCGGGCTCGCTTCAAGTGAGCACCGGCCTGGCCGCCGCGGAGCGCCTGGACGGGTGGGATGCGCGGGCGGCGGCGAGCGCAGAAATCCACTGGATCCCGGCCAAGCAAAAGCGCTGCGATATCGCACTTGCGGAGTCCGCAGAATGGCAAAATGTCGGCGCGCCACCCACATCGACAGAATTTGTGCTACATTCGCGTAACGGTGTGAAGGCGCTGGCTCGCGCGTCGAGCTGCAGCGGTTCCCGCTCGGGCACCTCGGTCCAGCGGCGCAAGGCGACCACGGCAGACACCAGCCGAGTCGTGATTTGGAGGGATCCCCATGGCACACACTCGCCCTTTCGGCGCTCTTCGCGCGCGCGCCGCGCGCCGTCCTGTCCTCGCGCTCGGCCTCCTGGCCGCGGCGTGCGGGCTCGCGCAGCAGTCGCGGGCGCCGGACCGGGGCGGGGCAACGGTCGCGGACTCGCCAGCGGCCCCTGAGCGCGCCGCGGGGGCGTTCGGCGGGATCCCCGTCGCCTTCGAGGAGAACCTCGGCCAGGCGCCCGACGATGTGCGGTTCATCGCGCGCGGCGGCGGCTCGTCGCTCCTCCTCGGGAAGAACGAGGCGGTGTTCACGCTGGGCGAGGCCAAGGAGGCCCGCATGCCCTCGCGCCACGAACACCCGAAGGCCCGACCGGCCCGCGCGAGCCTGCGCATGACGCTCGCGCACCCGAGCCCCGCGGCGGAGATCGTGGGCGAGGGCGCGCTGCCAGGGCGCGCGAACTACCTCATCGGGAACGACCCCGAGAAGTGGAGACGGGACGTCGCGCGCTTCGAGCGCGTCCGCATGCGCGGGGTCTACGAGGGGGTCGACGTCGTCTACTACGGCGGTGAGCATCACGGGCTGGAGTACGATTTCGTCGTCAAGAAGGGCGCCGATCCGAGCCAGATCACCCTCGCCTTCACCGACGCCGACGGGGTCACCCGCGGCCCCCGCGGCGAGCTGCTCGTCACGACGGGCGACGCGACCGTGACGATGAAGGCGCCGGTCAGCTACCAGCTCGTCGACGGCGCGCGCCGGCCCGTCGAGACCCGCTACGTCGTCGAGGGGAAGACCGCCGCGCTGCAGGTGGGCGCGTACGACCCTGACCTCGAGCTCGTGGTCGATCCCGTGGTCCACTTCTCGACGTACGTCGGCGGCTCGGGCACCGACCGCATCACCTGCCTCGCGCGTGATCCCGCGGGCAACCTGTACATCGCCGGCTCGACGACCTCGCCGAACCTCCCCACCGTCGGCTCGATTCCGAGCGGCAACGACCTCGGCGGGCGCATCGACGCGTTCGTGACGAAGCTGAACCCGTCGGGCTCCCAGGTGCTGTACTCGACCTATCTCGGGGGCTCGGACGACGAGTACCAGACCGACGATTTCAACGGCTTCATCACAGGCCCGCGCAACTGCGCCGTCGACGCGTTGGGGCGCCTGCACGTCTCGACCACCACCATTTCGACGGACTTCCCGACGACGCCGGGCGCCTTCAGCCGCGTCCCCTCGGGCGGCTGGGACGTCACGCTCAGCCGGCTGAATCCGGCGGGCAACGCGCTCGAGTTCTCCACATTCCTCGGCGGGACGAACAGCGAGTACTGGGCAACCATCGCGCTCGACCCTACGGGCCATATCTGGATAGCCGGGCACACCCACTCCATCGACTTCCCTCTCCAGAGGCCGACACAGGCCACGAAGGCCAACCCCGCTAGGACCGACGCCGACGCCTTCGTCGCGCGGGTTCGCCCGGACGGCGGCAGCCTCGCCTTCTCGACGTATCTCGGCGGGGAGGGACGAGACTACCCGTTCGACATCGCGGTGGACGGCGCGAACAGCGCGTACATCGTCGGCGTCACCTCGTCGCGCCTCTTCCCGACGACGCCCGGCACCCTGCAGCCCATCTTCCGCGGCGCGGCCACCGGGGTGCTCACCCTGGGCGACGCGTTTGTCACTAAATTTCGCCTGCTCAACGCGGGTGCAGACGACGTCTTCGTCAGCTACTCGACGTATCTCGGGGGGAGCGGCGACGAGATGGGGCAGGCGATCGCGCTGGGCGCGGACGGGAGCGCCTACGTCGGTGGTGTCACGACCTCGTCGGACTTCCCAGGGCAGACCGGACGCCCGGGGAGCGCCACTTCGCTGTTCGATGGCTTCGTCGTGAAGCTCGATCCCACAGGAGCGGCCCTCAAATACTCGCGCCTGTTTGGCGACGAGAAGGTCGACGGTGTCTATGCGCTCGCCGTGAACGCCGCAGGCAACCTCCTCGTGGCCGGGGTCGGCTCGCCTGCCAAGACGACGGTCAACGGCTGTGGGCGTCCGGGCGACACGGGGCTCCTCGGAATGCTCAACCCTACCGGCACAGCGTGGGAATACCTCACGACGTTCGGCCAAGAGAACACCCAAGTCGTGATCGACGATCAGGACAACGCCTACATCGCGGGCTGGGGCGAGACGGCGTCGCTGCCGATCATCGGGACGGTCGCCCAGCCGACCTACGGCGGTGGACAGACCGACGGCTATCTCTTGAAGATGGCGAAGCTCCCCAACACCGTCGCGCTGGGCTGCGTGGGCTGCACGGGTGACTTCGGGAGCGCGGGGCCGCGCGCGTGCGCGGCGGCGACGCCCAAGTGCCTGCTCGCGGGCACGTGCGGCAACCAGGGCGACTGCAGCGTCGACGCCGAGTGCGGCGCGGCCACGAGCGGCCGGATCTGCGAGCCGAAGGTGTCGGCGAAGTGCATGGACGGCTGCCGGGGCGTTGACGGCAACGGCTGCCCCGCTGGGCTCGTGTGCAGCTCGACGACCGCGGTCGCGGGCACGTGCGCGCCACCCCCGGCCGACGCCGGGGCGCCCGACAGCGCCGTCCCCCCACCGGCGCCCACCGGCACGGAG
>CAZHGG010000557.1:0-4901 GCA_964531755.1 uncultured Polyangiaceae bacterium | reverse complement strand
GAGCTTCTACGAGCAGCGCGGCTTCCACGTGCTCACGCGCGCCGAGCGCACACCCGCGATCGACGCGATCGTCCCGCCCGACGCCGACGACGGGCGGATCGCGATGGCGATCGATCTCCCCTCGCGCTGAAGCAGGTACGATGGGCCGTGCGCCACGGCCTTCTTCTTCCCGTCCTCCTCGCGCTCTCCTGCGCTCCTTCGCCCGCGCCCGTCACGCAGCCCGACGCGAGCGAGCCCTCCGACGCCGCCGTCGCCGACGTCGGGCCCGCGGACGGCGGCCGCACGACGATGCGAGACGCCGGCGCGCCACCACCGACGCCGACGGGCGCCTTTCCCGCGCACACGCGCACGCTCCCGTTCGACTACCAGCGGCCCGACGTGGGAGCGGCCGTCTCCGCGAGCGAGCTCGAGGGCGTCACCGATCACTACCTCGCGCTCCTCGATCGCACGCGATGGCTCGACTACGTCGAGCAGCGAGTCCACGGCTGGCCCGAGTCCGCGCCCGGCGGCCGCTACTGGTACGCGACGTGGTGGAGCGGTGCGGGGATCCAGCTTCGCTCGGGGCACGTCACCTTCGCGCACGTCGACGTGGGCGCCGAGAACAACGGGCTCCGCACGCCGCAGCTGATGGAGGGCGCCTGCTACGCCTGGCTGCTGTGGCACGACGACCGCGACCAGCACCTCGTGCGGCGCCTCGTGCGCGGCCTCTCGTCGTGGCCCCTCTCGATGCGGCGCAGCGCGAGCGATCGCGAGCTCGGTCTCACCTCGCGCGCGGCGTACCCGGCGTCGGTGGACGACCCCGATCGTGGCGTGCACATCGACTACGAGCCGAATCGTCCCGGGGTCGACGGCGGCGCGTCGTACTTCATCCATCTGCCCGACAACCCCACGTGGGGCGACCTCTACGTCCAGGCGCAGCGCAGCAAGGACGACATGGGTCACATCATGCGAGGCCTCGCCGCGCTCGACGCGTGCGTGGGGACGCTCACCGAGCCCGGCGGCGAAGAGGGCGTCGTCGAGGCGCGGCGCCTCTACCAGGAGTGGGCGCAGCGCGTGGAGCGCGACGACTTCCACATCGCGACGCTCGATCGCTCGCTGAACGTGGTCGTGCCCACGAGCCAGCTCGCGACGTACTTCGTGCCAGCCATCGAGTGTCACGCGCAGATCGCGATTCGCCTGCTCTCGCGGAGCGACCCCTACGGTGCGTCGTGCACGATGCCGACCGGTATCAGCCCCGATCCGACGATCGGCATCAGCAGCTCCGCGCTGCAGATCGTCCGCTCGCACCACGAAGCCGCCGCCGGCCTCGCGCTCGTCACGGGCCAGGAGCAGACGGCGCGCACGATGATCGAAGGGCTCGCGACGCGGATCGAGATGATCCTCGCCGCGCTCGAGGCGGGCGGTCCCGTCGACAACGCGCACCCCAGCGACATCGTGCAGCTGATCGTCGAGGCCGCGACGCTCGGCGTGCCGCTGACGTCGCGCGAGGTGCGCTGGGTGCACCAGCAGATCGAGATCGCATTCGCCGGCTACGACACGAGCGGCCCCGAGTGGCACGTGTTCGACCCCGGGACGCCGGATGGCGACTACGTCATCGAGCCCAACGGGCCGGGCATCGACGTGAAGGATCTCGGGCTCCTGCTCGGCACGTGCGTCGCGCCGTACCGCAACCCCGCTTCGCGCCCGCTGCTCGACTGCGCGCGCGTGATGGCGCACGCGCGCTGACGCGGCGCGAAGTGCATCCCTCGGCCGGGGTACCGAATCGCGTCAAGCGCGCGGGACAGCTCCGAAGTGGGTGGCGCCCTCGACGCGCTCGGCGACCTTCGCCGCGTTCTTCGCGTACACGTCCGTCTTGCCGCAGCCGCTGCAGACGACGAGCGAGACCAGCAGCCCTCCGGGGATCTTCGTCAGAGCCGTGAGCCCCATGACGACGCGCGCGCCGTGGACCTCGATCGACAGGTCGGGGAGGTTGTCGAATTCGACGCCGCCGCAGGACGGGCAAGGCCGATACGGATGCTCGTGGCTCATCCTCCGAGCATAGCTCTCTCGCGTGTGCGCCACGGTCTCGACCGAGGCGTCGCTCACGACGCGATCGGCAGCCGCCGCGCGACGGCGTCGGTGAGCAGGTACGAGCGCCCGAGTGTGCCGTCGGCGAAGAGATTGAGGCTGCGCATCGCCGTCGCTTCGAACTCCCAGACCGTGACCTCCATCCCGTCGAGATCGTAGACGGGGTTGCCGGCGAAGGTCCGGACGGGCGCTCGGCCCTCGAGCACGGGCGCGGGCCAGCGCGAGGCGCCGAAGAGGCGCCGGAGCACGACGCGCGCGACGCCGATCGTGCGGCACCGGGCGAGGAACGCGTCGATCTCGCCGGCGTTGGGCGTATCGACCACGCACGAGACCTTCACCGGGATGCGCGCGGCTGCGAGGATGGCCGCGAGATCGGGCGGCCGCCCACGGCCCATCATCGCGATGTAGGTCGCGGGCTCGAACGAGGGGAAAGAGATGCACGCGCGATCGTAGGCGTTGAGGACGTCGATCTTGCGGAGCGCGAGGACGCCGTTGGTGTGCACCGAGAAGCGCGTGGCGCGATCGAGGCGCTCGCGCAGCAGGGTGAGCAGTGCCCGCTCGTGGCGGTAGAGCTGTGGATCGCTGACGGTGCCGGTGAAGACGACCTCGGGCACGCGGTGCGCGCGCACCTCGTCGACGAACGCATCGAGGCCCCGCGGCGGAAACTCGTCGAGGTTGTCGACGTTGACGTGGTCGGGCAGCTGCGCGCCGATGCACCACGGGCATCGGCGGTTGCAGGGACCGGCGAAGAGCACGTTCGCGAACGCGTAGTCGTTCGTGCTCACGTGGCCTCGCTCCCGTCCGGGCCCTCCGGGGCGAGCACTCCTTGCCGAAGGGTGATCGGCTCGCCCGCTCCGGGCCCTCCCGTCCGCGGGCGGAGCCCGCTCCCGTCCGGGCCCTCCGGGGCGAGCACTCCTTGCCGAAGGGTGCGGAGCGCGAGCTTGCGGTGGCGATCCATGTCGGTGGCGCGCGCCGGATCGCGCGCGAGCAGGTAGCTCTGCACCGAAGGCGCGACGAAGAGCGGGATGATGCCGTTGATCCACTTGGCTCCCTCGGGCGTGAGGGAGAAGGCGCGCTCGGTGTCGTGCATCCACCCGCGCGCGCGCAGCAGTGCCACTTCGGGTGCGAAGACCTCGTCGAGCGCTGCGCCGAACTTTCGCTCGAACGACGGGCGGTCGATCTCCCCGAAGTAGAAGGCGACGCACGCCATCTTCGCCATGACGTGACAGCGCGGCAGGTCGTAGAGGTCCTGCAGGGGGAGGCGGCCCTCGGCGATCGCTCGCAGGTAGGCGCCGAGGCGCTTGTCCGCGGCGCCGAGCGCATAGGAGATCGTGGTCTCGGTGAACGTCTGCGCGCCGAGCCCCACGCCCAGGTAGGGCAGTCCTTCGATCACGCGGCGCGCGAGGTAGCGGCTCGTGCCGACGTCTCCCGCGACGCGGCTGAAGGTGGTCTTGCCCGGATTGGCCGCGTAGCCCGCGGCGTGGAGCACGTCTTTCCCGATCTGGGCCAGGCGCTGCACCGTCTCGAGCGGCACGTGTGGCGCGTGGTGCGAGATGCGCGTCAGCTTGTAGCGCATCCGGTAGAGCGTGACGTACTCGGGCGCCAGGGAGATCGCGTGTGCGAGCGTCGCTTCCCAGCTCGCCTCGGACTGGCCGTGGAAGCCGTACATCAGGTCCACGTTCGCGCGCGCGAAGCCCGCGGCGCGGATGTTCTCCATGGCCCGCGCGTGGTGCTCGGCTCCGTTGGCGTCGCGGGCGAGCACGCGCAGCAGGTCCGGCTGCACGACCTGGATGCCCATGCTGATGCGATCGATGCCCATCGCGCGGTACGCGCGCAGCTTGTCCGGATCGGCCGCGGCGATGCGCGGCGTCGTCTCGATGGAGACGTCGGCGTCGGAAGAGAAGCGCATGCGCTGCCGGATCGCCTCGAGGAGCCGCTCGATCTCGCGCGCCGGCACGAACGAAGGCGTGCCGCCGCCCACGTCGAGACCGGCGATCGTGCGGCCGCGCAGATCGACGGCGTCGTCCCAGAGCGCGAGCTCGGCGAGGACGGCATCGGTGTAGGCCCGGACGGAGTCGTCGCTCGCCTCGGCGCTGCCGACGACCGTGTACTCGCAGAACGAGCAGCGCGTCTCGCAGAACGGCACGTGCACGTAGAGGCCGAGCTCGCGCGTGCCGGCGAGCGCGCGCGCCATCGTCTCGCGCTGGGCCGAGCGCGGCACCCGATAAGGTCCGAAGGTGACGTCGTGCGCGAGCGGGTACGCCGTGTTCGCGACGTGGTGGTTCCGGAGCCCGGCGTCCACCACCGCCGCCGGATCGTGGCGCAACGCGTCGGCCGCGACCGGCGCACGCCACGTGCTCAAGAACGACCTCGCGGTGCTCCTCGGCGCGTCTTCTTCTTCGTTCCGCGCGTTCCCTTCGTGCGCGGGGCCGCGAGCGCCTCGACGGGCAGGCCGCGCGCCTCCCACGAGCAGAGCCCGCCCGAGAGGAAGCCGGCGTCGTGGATGCCGCGCGCGCGCGCGAGGCGCGCCGCGAGGTAGCCCGCCCGTCCGTCTCGCGAGACGAAGACGATCGGGCCCGGCGCCTCGGCGAGCGCATCCTGTCCGGCGCGGACCTCGGCGAGGCTGCTCTTGCGCGCGCCCGCGAGGCCGCCCTCGGCTGAGCGCTCGGCCGCGCTCCGCACGTCCACGAGCACGGCGTCGGTGCGTGCGGCCAGCTCGTCGGGCGACCAGACCAGCCCGGGCTCGTCGGCGGTCTCGAGCGCGACGGCTCCCGCGACGTTCACCGCGTCGCGCGCCGACGAGAACGCCGCCTCGTACGCGAGATCGAGCGAGG
>CAZHGG010000556.1:0-4909 GCA_964531755.1 uncultured Polyangiaceae bacterium | reverse complement strand
CCGTGGTCGAGGTCGCCGGCCTCGCGCAGGTGCTCGGCAAGGAGATCCGCCAGCTGTCGCACGGCTACCGCCAGCGCGTCGGCCTCGCGCAGGCGCTCATCCACGACCCCCCGATCCTCATCCTCGACGAGCCCACGAGCGACCTCGACCCCAACGAGAAGGCCGAGTTCCTCGACTACCTCAAGCAGATCGGCAAAGACCGCACCGTCCTGCTCTCCACGCACAACCTGAAAGAGGTCGAGACCGCCTGCGCGCGCGCCATCATCGTGTCGCGTGGCCGCGTGGTGGCCGACGGCTCGCTCGACGAGATCAAGGGCAAGAGCGGCCGCGTGCGCTACGTGGTCTGTGTGCAGGAGTCGGGCGGCGACTCGCCCTACCGCGGCACCGGCGCCCCCCCGCGCGCCAAAGAGGTGGCCGACCTGCTCGCCAGCATCAAGGGCGCGGCGCGGGTGAACGAGCTGCCCACCGACGAGCGCGCCCACGCGTTCGAGCTCACGAGCGACCGCGACACCGATCTCCGCGCGGCCATCTTCCGCGCCATCGCCGACAAGGGGTGGGTGCTCCTCGAGCTCCACCGCGACACCCAGACTCTCGAAGACGTCTTCCGCCACCTCACCATCGGAGAGGAGCGAAGGAATCGCCACGTCGGAAAGGGCGAGCCCCCGCCCGTCAAAGACGAGGACGAGGACGACGAGGACGACGACGACGACGACGACGAGGACGAGGCCTGAGCCATGAGCGACAAAGCCAAAAAAGAAGAAGACGAGAAGAAGAAGAAGCTCGCGGAAGAGGGCGACGACGAGGAAGAGGACACCACCTCCGAAGGTGAGGACGAGGGCGACGAGGGCGACGAGGAAGACGGCGACGACGCCGCCGACGAGAAGCCCGCCGCCAAGGCGCCCCCTGTGGCCGCCCGCGAGGCCCCCAAGGTCTCCGCGTCGTTCGCGCGCAACCTCTGGACCATCACGAAGCGCGAGTTCGCGGGGTATTTCAACTCCGCGCTCGCCTACATCGTCATCAGCGCGAGCATGGTCCTCTTCGGGCTGTACTTCTTCTTCTACCAAGGCGGCATCTGGCAGGTCGACCGCGCGTCGATGAGCCGCATGTTCGACTTCGTGCCGGCGTGGATCTGCTTTCTCACCATTCCGCTCTTCACGATGCGCGCGATGAGCGAGGAGAAGCGCCTCGGCACGATCGAGCTGCTCATCACGCTGCCCGTCCGCGACAGCGAGGTGGTGCTCGGCAAGTACCTGGGCGCCTTGGGCGTCCTCGTCGTGCAGATCGCCCTCTTGGCGATTTACCCCATCGCGATGTTCAAGTTCCCCTGGAACATGGGCGCGTTCGACTGGGGTCCGTTCTGGTCGTCGATGCTCGGCCTGTTCCTCATGGGCGCCGCCGGCATCGCCATCGGGATGCTCTACTCGGGCATGACCGAGAGCCAGATCGTGAGCTACTTCGCCACGGCCTCGACGCTCCTCATCCTGTTCTTCATCGGCTCGCTCGTGCAGTTCGTGAAGGGCTGGCCCGGCGAGGTCATCTCGTTCTTCAGCTTCCAGACCCGGTACGAGCCGTTCTCGCGAGGGCTCATCGACACCCGCGCGGTCGTCTACTTCGTGTCGGTCACGGTGCTGTGTTTGCTCGAATCCTTCCGGCAGCTCGAGGGCCGGCGGTGGCGCTGAGCGCTGAATAAGTAAGGTCCGAAACAGCCATGGAACGCAAAGCCAAAGCAGCGACGGAAGCCGGCGCGCTCATCCTCGTCATCGCGGCCATCTTGGTCGCGGTGAACGTGTTGTCCGCCGTCGGCGGCTACAAGCGAATCGACGTCACCAAGAACGAGCGCTTCACCCTCTCGAAGGGCAGCGGGAACCTCCTCCGCAGCATGAAGCAGGAGATGAAGTGCGACGTGTACGTGACGAAGGGCTTGCCCAAGCTCGACGCCTTCGTGCGCGACCTGCGCGATCTCCTCGGCGAGTACAAGGCCGCCAGCGGCGGGAAGTTCGACTTCAACCTCATCGAGGCCAAAGACGAGGAGCAGAAGAAGGCGGCGAAGGACGCCGGCCTCGTGGAGCAGCCCTTCGGCGAGGCGACCGACGACCAAGAGAAGGCGTCGGTCACCCAGGGCTTCATGGGCATCGTCTTCAAGTACGGCTCCGAGAAGGACGCCATCAAGTTCCTCCCGCCGGATCGGTCGGAGGGCCTCGAGTTCTGGATCACCAACAAGATCCGCGAGGTTCGCGACAAGGGCGACAACATCAAGCACAAGATCGGCGTCGTCTCGGGCAAGGACGAGTTCAAGCTCACCGACACCAACCTGGTGCCGTCGAACATGGGCAAGCCGAACCTGCAGCAGATCGTGCTGCAGAACTTCCCGTTCTACCAGTTCATCGACGTGGACCTGAAGGACGGCGCCTCGGAGGTCGACGACTCGCTCGACGGCCTCATCATCACGCAGCCCAACAAGGACTACAACGAGAAGGAGCTCAAGCGCGTCAACCAGTTCGTGATGAAGGGCAAGACCCTGGTCGTCATCGCGAGCGCGGTCAACGTGAAGCCGAGCGACGCCCAGATGCAGGCGACCCTCTCGACCCACGGCCTCGAGAAGCTCCTCGACGGCTACGGCATCGAGCTCCGCAAGGACGCCGTGCTCGACTTCGGTCGGCCGTTCCGCGTCGGCATCATGACCCAGGGCGGGCTCGCGAGCATGCGCTTCCCGCAGTTCCTCGACGTGCAGGACAACCCGGCGTTCACGGGTGACGAGCAGCTCCTCGACACGAGCTTCGCCGGCTTCTTCCGCATCCCCGCGCTCGCCTTCCCGTTCTCGTCGTCGCTCGTCCTCCACAAGGACAAACAGCCCGACGTGGCCCCCGAGAAGTTCCGCGTCGTGGCCCGCTCCACCCCGCGCACCCTCCGCGAGACCACCGACAGCGTCGACCTCAAGCCCTTCCGCGCGTGGAAGCCGAAGGGCGAGTTCGCGCAGCAGAACCTCGCCGCCAGCGTCGAGGGCACCCTCAAGACCGCCTTCCCCTCGGGTGACGGCGTCACGGTGCCCGAGAAGAGCGAGAAGCCGGCGCGCGTGCTCGTCATCGCGTCGTCGCACTTCCTCACGAACCCGTTCGCGCGCTCCGGCAACGGCCCCGACATGGGCCAGATGGGCATGATGATGCCTGGCGGCGGCGGCGACGAGCAGCTCCTGCAGGTCGCGGGGCCCTACGCCCAGCAGGCGCTCACGAACACCATCCTGGCGTTCAAGAACACCCTCGACTGGATGACCGGCGACACCGATCTCCTCGCCGTGTCGGCCAAGATCCTCTCCGAGCCGAACCTCGTCTACGGCGACGTCTCGAAGCCCAAGTTCGAGGACGAGTCCGACGAGCAGATCAAGAAGCGCGAGGACGACATGAAGTCGGCCCGCAAGAAGCAGCAGCACTGGATCGAGGGCACCCTCGTGCTCGTCATCCCGATCCTGTTCGCGTTCATCGGCGTGTTCCGCCGTATGCGGCGCGACGCCGCGCGCGCGGGCGCCTCGCTCGCCTAAGCCCAGGGCCGGGGGGGCGCGCGCCTCCCCGCTCCTCGCTCCTCGCTCTGCAAAAGCGTCGCCCTCCGACGTTGGTCTTTCAGCGGCCCGCCACGCCGGTGGCCCCGCTGGGTAAAAGGGTATTGAACGATGGATACGCAGAAGAAGCTCATCCTTGGTGTCGTCGTGCTGGCGGTGCTTGGTGGCCTCGCCTACCAGCAGGTCAAGAAGGACTCCCAAGTAGGCAAGGCCACCACCACGGCGGCCGAGGCGCTGCCCGAGCTGAAGGCGCCAGAAGACGCCGACAAGCTCGAGATCACCAACGGCAACAAGGGCAAGGTCGTCCTCGAGAAGAAGGGCGACAAGTGGGTCATCTCCGAGCCCGTGAAGGCCGACGCGAACCAGCAGTCGGTGAAGGCGCTCCTCGACAACATGAAGGAGCTGAAGCTCAAGGAGCAGGTCAACTCCGCCGTCACCGAGGAGCAGAAGAAGGACTACGAGTTCGACGCCGAGAAGGTCGTGCACGTCGTGGCCTGGAAGGGCGGCGACAAGAAGCTCGACGCGAGCTTCGGCAAGTCGGGCGGTCGCGGCCAGCTCATCATGATCGACGGCAAGCCCGGCGTCTTCGCTGGCACCGGCTACACGAGCTACGTGTACGCGCGCGAGGTGAAGAGCTGGCGTGACGCCGAGATCTTCAAGTTCGACGACGCGAACGTCACGCAGGTGTCGATCGTGGGCAAGACGGGCGAGTTCTCCTTCACCAAGGGCGACAAGTGGGCGGGCACGTTCAAGGCCAAGCCGACTGACCCCGCGAAGGCGATCCCGAAGTTCGACGACGCGAAGGTGACCGATCTCCTCCGCACCTTCAAGAACCTCGCGGCCGACGACTTCGGCGACGGCAAGGGCCCGGCCGACACCGGCCTCGACGCGCCCGAGAAGGAGGGCGGCACCATCACCTTCGCCCTCAAGGACAACGCCGGGAAGTACACGCTCGTCGTCGGCAAGGAAGAGAAAGAGAAGAAGCACTACGCGAAGAAGTCCACCTCCGACGTGATCTACGTGGTGGGTCACTCGGTCGCTGAGTGGGCGTCGCCGGAGCTCTCGAAGTTCCAGAAGCAGGGCGACGCCGGCGCGCCGCCGCCGGCGCCCATGGGGATGCCGCCGGGCATGGGGATGCCGCCGGGCATGGGGATGCCGCCCGGCATGGACCCGCACGGCCACTGAGCCGACCTTCACCTCCGTCACGATCCGCGTGCTATCTCCGACGAGAGGCCATGGACTCTCGCGCGTGGTCGATTGGGCTCGCACTCGCCGTCACGCTCTCGGCCTCGACTGGCTGCGAGGGCGCGGCCGCTTCGACGGCGCAGGGCGCTCCGGCCGGGCGCAGGGCCGAGC
>CAZHGG010000555.1:0-4922 GCA_964531755.1 uncultured Polyangiaceae bacterium | reverse complement strand
GGCGACGACCTCGGCGAGCAGCCACCGGTCGGCGCCCTGCCCCACGGCGAGCGCTCCGAGGCGGGGCGCCCCGCTCGCGCGACGGGCCAGGCGCTTGCGGAGCTCGCGCGCGTCAGACTCGCCGACCGTCGGCCTCCCGTCGCCCAGGTAGACCACCATGCCGCTCCCCGCGCGCTCGCCGTCCGCGTCCAGGAGGTCGGCCGCGCGCTCGAGCGCGAGCCCGAGGTTCGACGCGCCGCCCGCGCGCACGTCGGCGAGGCCCTTGCGAATCCGGGCGCGCAGCTCGGGCGTCACGGCCTCCGGCTTCTCGGGACCAACGACGCGCGTCCCCTGGTCCGCGACCAGCACCACGACCGAGTCCTTCGGCCCCAGGGCCTCGAGGAGCGCGTCCACCGCGGCGCGCTCGATCTCGAGGAGCGAGGGGCCCAAGCTGGCGGAGGCGTCGACCACGAGCGCGAGCGTCACTCCCGCCTCGGTCGCCTCGGGCGCCTCGGTGCGCACGAGCAGGTACGGATCCTCGCCGCGGCCGCCGGGCGCGACGTACGCGCGCGCGACCCCGGGCCTCACCACGTCCGGAGCCAGCTCCACGACGAGGTCTCCGGTCGGGCGGACGTCGGCGCTGCGCAGCTCGATCGCGCCGTCCACGACGGCGGCGCCGGTGCTCGCGGAGAGCCAGCGCGCCGGCGAGTGCGACACGACACGCAGGTCGAGCCCTCCCACCATCGGCGCCTCCGTGTCGCTCGCCATCGGGAAGCGGTAGGTCGCGTGGCCGTCGCGCTGGGGGAGCCACTCGACGTACTCGACCGCCAGCTCGACCGAGCGCCCCGCCGGGATCCCCATCAGGGTGCCCCGCAGCCAGCCCCCGCCCGCCCACTCCAGCCGGCTCGTCGCGCTCGTGTTCGTCGAGCCAACGCCCAGCGTCGCCGTCTGCTCGCCCGAGCCGCCCTCGTCGGTCCGCGCCACCTTCGAGACGATGGCCCCCTCCGGGAGCGCCATGCGAACGTCGGCGACGACCTGCCGCTCCGAGCCGTTGAAGTAGGTCATCCGCATTTGGGTGTGGGCGACCTCGCCGTCGATGCCGACGTCGACCTTGGCGGCCCGCACGACGAGGGGCGCGCCGGGATCGACACCGCCAGCGCCGCCCCACAGCTCCGCGAGGGCGCTCGCGGTGGCTTGTTCGCCCGACCAGGGCACGGCGAGGCCTCCGGTCCAGTCGTCGAACGCGGTCTCGGGGGCGACCTTCGCCTCGCCCACGCCGACCGTCACCGTCTCGCCGCTCTGGACGTGCGCGGACTTGCCCGCCGCGGTGAGCACGAGCTCCCCGCGCGCGCAGTACGCCTTCGCCGGCCTCTGGGCGTCGGCCGTGTCGCCGGCGTCGAAGGCCGCGGCGCTCGACACCACGCGCGTGAGTGAGTCGCGCATCGCGATCTCGGCGCGGCCCGCGGCGCCCGCCTGGACGAACACGCGACCTCGGGCGAGCGTGAGGCGCGCCCCCTTGAGCGTGAGCGCGGCGTCGCCGTCGACGATGACGATCGTGCCGTCGTCGAGCCGGAGTCGCGCGCGACCGCCAGGCCCCGTCTTGATCTCGTCGCCGTCGCGCAGCCGCGCGCTGCCGCGCACCTCCGCGCCGCGGACCCGGACCTCTGCGTGCAGCGCGCGCAGGTCGCCGACCGTCGCCTGCACGGGGCCGATCGCGATCGTGCGCACCCGCGTCGAGTAGCCGAGATCGCCGCTCCACGCGGCGGCCAGGGCCAGCGCCGTGAGCGTGAGCTCGTAACGGACGACGAGCCCTGCGAGCGCCCTCATTTTCTCTCCCGCGCGCTGCCTCATCGGTCGCCTCCCCGGACCTTCTCGGTCGGCGCGCGCTCGACGCGGACGGTCGCTCCATCGACCGAGAGGACCAGCCTCGCCGCGGGCTCGGCGGCCGTCCCGAACGAGACCTCTTGCCGCGTGATCTTCTCCGCCGGGGTCCCGCCCCCGGTGATGACCGTCACGGTCGCCTTCAAACCGAGGCGCGCCGCCCGCGCGGCGTCGTCCGGCTCGAGGCGGAGCTCGACCTGCGCGGGCGCCGCGGCGAGCTTGGCCTCCGCGACGCCGTAGCTCGGGTAGTTATCGGGCGAAGGCATCGGCGCGCCGAGGGCGGTCGTCCAGAGCGACGGGTGGAGCTCGGGGTGCGCCCAGGTCACGAGCACGCGCACGCCATGCTCCTGACCGGCCCCGGGCCGCCCTCCTTCGCCCGCGGCGAGCAGGCGCCGGGCGCGCCCGAGGAGCCGCTCCGCGTCGTCCTTCCGGCCCGCGCGGAGGGCCTCGTCGCGCGCGGCGGCGAGGAACGAGAGCGCCGTCGCCCGGGCGGCCCGCGAGAGCGGGCTCGTGCCGTCCGGCGAGCCGGCCGCGGCCGCCTTCTCCGCCCACGCCACCGCCTCCTCGACACGCCCGATCCCGTGAGACGCCGCGGCCACGAGCAGCGGCACGGAGGGGTCGTCGGGGGTCAGGGTCTGCAGCGTGAGGTACTGCCGCAGGGCCTCTTCGTGCCACCCGTGCGCGCGCAGCAGGTCGCCGAGGCGACGGCGCGCGGCGGGGTCGTCGGGCGAGAACTCGACGAGCTCGCCGAACGTGCGGCGCGCCTCCACGCGATCGCGCTCGGCCTCGGGACCGGTCCCGCGGGCCGCGAGGCGCAGGTAGTACTCGCCCACCGTCGTCCATACATGGGCGGTGGCGTCGGCTCGCCTGCGCAGGCGGCGCGCCCACGCGCGTCCGCCACCGTCGTCGCCCGCGTCCTCGAGGGCGTCGAGCACGCGGAGGCCGAGCTCGAAGTCGTCGGGCCACTTGGTCGCGGCCGCGCGGAGCACGCTGAGGCGTTCGGCAGGGGTCTTGGCCTTGGCGAGCATGCCCGCGAGCAGGTCGGGGTCGACCGAGGCGAGGCCGAGCGCCTTGTGGAGCTCGTGCAGCTCGGCCACGGTCTGCACGCGCACGACCACCGCCCGGTACACGATGTCGGCGGCGGGCGTGAGGATCAGCGAGCGCCAGAGCGCGACGCGCGCGGTGACCGACGGCAGGTGCTCGACCATGAGCAGGAGAAGAGTGGTGCGCTCGCGCCAGGTCGGCGCCTCGCAGTCCTCCAGCGCCTTGCGGTAGATCGCGAGGGCGCGGTCCGGGGTGCGCTGCGCGGAGAGCCGCTCGCTCCACAGGACGCGCCGCTCGGCGAGCGGCAGATCCGCGGCGGCACCGCACGGCCGCGGGACGTGCCCGATGACCCCGAGCGAGAGCGAGACGGCGGCCTGCGGCCTCGCCGGCTGGGCCGCGACAGAGGGCGTCGGCGCGGGTGGCGCGGCCGGCGCTCCGTCGCCGGCGTCGAACGCGATCGGGTAGGTGACCGAGACGACCCCTCCCTCCGGCGCAGGGAACGAGAGGTTCCCGAACGACCGCACGACGCACTGCGCGACGGTCGCGTCGCCGAGGTCGGAGGACGCGAGCGTGGGCGTCGCGACCGCACCGGAGCGATCGATGGTGAACCGGGTGGTCACCGTGCCGTGGAGGTTCGGGTTCGCGCGGAGGCCGTTCTCGTAGCACAGGCGGAAGCGACCAAAATTCTGGCGGACGATGCGCTGGATCACCTCGGGCGGGAGCCGCCCCACCACGCGCGTCGCGCCCTGGCGGAGCCTCGGCGCCTGCGTGGTGTTCGCGCCGCCGAGCCTGCCCCCGCCGCTGCCGAAGCCCTGACCCGTCCCGGTGCCGGCGCCGTGACCGATCGTGCCGATGTTGCCGAGGCCGATACCCTCGCCTCGCCCGCCCCCGCCCTCTCCCGCGCCGCCCGCCCCAAGCGCGTCGATGTCCGTGCCCCACATCGCGCCCCTCGCCTGCTTTGCGCTCTCTTGCGAGGCCGCCGTCGCGGTGGCGGCCGCCATGGGCGCGGACTCGACGGGAGCGTCACGCGGCGGCGGCGGCGGCGACGACGGATCGAGGAGCCCGATCATTCCGAACTCGGCCGAGTCCTTCAGCGCGCGCTGGCGCTCGTCGTCGGCCGAGCCCGACGAGTCGGCCGGGCCGCGCACGGCGTACCGGCGGTTCGAGCCCGCGCTGGGGTTGCCCATCGACCCCTCCTCGCCCTTCGCGCGCGTGCCCGTGCCGCCTTCCTTGTTGTCGGCGCTCGACGCTGAGGCCTCCATCGGCGCGTCGTCGCTGCTGCCGTGCAGTCGCCAGGTGCGCGACCATGGGCGCCAGAAGCGGCGGCGCTCGACGGCGGCCGCGCGCGCCTCGGCGAGCGAGTCGCTCGTGTCCGCGCCCTGCTCGACCTCGCGCGCCGTGGGGACGTACAGCGACGTGTACGGAGAGACGAGGCTGTAGCGCCGGCCGATGTCGACGAGCGACGCGCGCCCCGCGCCCTCCCCTAGGAGCTCCTCCATGCGCCCCTGCCCCCAGCGACGGCGCAGATCGCCCTCGTCGTCGAGCTCCACGACGCGGAGCGGCCTGTGGCTCGTCACGTCGCCGCTCTTCAAGTCGACGAAGCCCGGCGCCTTGCCCGCCACTCGCCCGACGACGAGGACGCTCTCGTCCACGCCCACGGGCGGAAGCTCACGAGGCAGCACCCGCTCGACGCCACCGAGCTCGAGCGACGCGCCCACCCACGCCGGGCTCTGGGCCGCCTCGAGCAGCCGCAGCGCGGCGCGCGCGGCCCCGTAGCCGTCGCCCACCGCCTCGACCGGCGCGCCGCGCGCGATCGACGCGAGGAGCGGCATGTTGGCCCGGCTTCCGACGCCCGCGGCGAACACGCGCGTGCTGGGCGGGAGCCTCGCCATGCGGTCGCGCAGGGTCTTGGGGGTGAGCTCGCCCACCGAGGGCAAGCCATCGCCGATGTACAGCACCGCGCCCCGGCGCTTCGTGTCGAGCCGGCTCGCCGCCTCCGCGAGGAGGGCCCCCAGGTC
>CAZHGG010000554.1:0-4923 GCA_964531755.1 uncultured Polyangiaceae bacterium | reverse complement strand
GGATGAAGCCCATGCTGATGAGGTCGGAGGCCGAGTAGCCGCTCGCGTCGCGCGGGTCGGACATGCCGTCCGCCTCGCACTTGCCGCCCGCGGGGCTGAAGAGCTCGACCTCGTACCCCGCCTCGTGGAACGCGAAGTACGGGTGCGTCAGCTCCGACCACCAGAAGCCCACGGGCCACCCGGTCGTGGTGGAGGTCGTCGGGTTCGCGACGACGATCGCGACGCGCTTGGGCTTGCTCTTGCTCGAGGGGTTTGCGTCTCTGAGGCTCATGTTCGCTCCTTGGCGGGGACGGGATGTCCTGGCGCAAACCACTATCGAGCCGGCCCACCCCACCGGCAACGCGACAGAAGCGAATCCAGAGTTGCAAGCGCTGCAACTACGGAGCGCGTCGGCGCCGCTTGTGGGTCTGGCCGGAGGTGGGGTCCGTCGCGTCGAGGCGCGTGCGCGGCGCCTCGTGGCGATCGCCGGCGACCTCTCGCGCGGCGCGCAGGAAGACCTCGCGCAGGAAGCGGTGCGCGGCGTCGCCGTCCATGCGCGGGTGCCAGACGAGGCTGAGCGCGTAGGGCCGGAGCTTCACCGGCACCTCGAGCAGCGTGAGCGCGAGCGGCGCCGCGAAGCGCCTCGCGATGCGCTCGGAGATCGTGAGCACGTAGTCGGTCTCGGCGGCGAGGTGCAGCGCCGTGAGGAAGTGGGGCACGGCGCGCGCGACGGTGCGCGACATGCCCCGGGCCGCGAGCACGTCGTCGAGGTAGCCGCCGGGCTTGCCGCGTGGCGCGACCTGGAGGTGGGGGAGCGCGACGAACTGCGCGAGCGTGAAGCGCCGCCCCGTGCACGGGTGCCCGCGGCGCACGACGCACACGAAGCGATCGGTGAGCAGCTGCCGGTTTCGCATCTCCTGCGGCAGCTCGCCGTAGATGCCCACGGCGAGGTCCGAGCCCTGGTCTCGGAGGAGGGCGGGGTCGTCGGGCGTGTTGGGCACGAACCGCACGCACGCCCTCGGCGCCTCCTCCCGCAGGAGGCGATCGACCGCGGCGCCGAGCACGGAGAGCACGTAGTCGGTCGCGTGCACCACGAAGGTGCGCTCGAGCTCGCGAGGCACGAACGGGCGCTCCGGCTCGAGCGCACGCCGCGCCTCGGTGACGACGGTGTGGACCTGCGCCTTGAGCGCGACCGCCCGCGGCGTGAGCAACATCCCGCGTCCGGACCGCACGAGGATCGGATCGGCGAGCCGCTCGCGGATCCGCGCGAGCGCGTGGCTCATCGCGGGGGTCGAGAGGCCGACGCGGCGCGCCGCTCCGGTGACGCTGCCCTCCTGGAGGAGGGCGTCGAGCGAGACCAGGAGCCCGAGATCGTGCGATTCCATGACGTGCAACTATGGGATCCACACGTTGCACGCGTCAACCGCGCGGAGAAGCGACCGAGCCTCCGCGGTCCGCTACGCCAGCGGGGTGGGCTCGAGGCTCTCTGGCTTCTGGGCGAGCTCTTCGGGCGTGAGCCGCGCGTAGATCTCGACGAGGTTGCCGTCGGGATCTTCGAGCCACAGCTCGTGGAGCGGTGTGCCGCGCCACGTGGTGCGCGGGGGCTTGTGCACCGTGAGCCCCGCGGATCGCGCGAGGTCGTACGCGCGGACCACCGCGGCCTTGTCGGCGACCGCGATGCCCAGGTGGTAGAGCGTGTCGTGGTGGAGCTCCTTGCCGTCGGACACGAGGAGCACGAAGTTCGTGCGGAGCTCCGGCCTCACGAACGTGGCGTACCGGTGGGTCCACTCCTTCGGCGCGCCGCCGAGGAGCCACGCGTAGAAGCGCGCGCTCCTCGCGAGGTCTCTGACGCGCACGCTGGTGTGGAACTCCTCGGCCCGCGGCCCCTCGGGCACGCCCAAGAGCGCCTCGAAGACCTCGAGCCGCGCGCGGAGCTGGTCGCGGGCGGCCCGGAAGCGCGCGAGCAGCTCGTCCGGCGAGAGCGAAGGGTCGTCGCTCGCAGGATCCGGGATGGGCCAGTGCAGGCGCCGCGCCCCGCCCAAGAACGCGGGGCAGACCTCCTCGGCGCAGAGCGTGATGACGGTGGCGACCACGGCCGGGTCGATGGTCGACACGGACTTCGAGTGGTGAGCGCCGAGGTCGACGCCGAGCTCGGCCATCACCTCGCGCGCGTAGGGGCTCACCTTCGACGGCGCGCTGCCCGCGCTCAGCACGGGGACGCGGTCGCCGAAGAGCATGCGCCCCAGCCCCTCGGCCATCTGGCTCCGCGCGGAGTTCGCGACGCAGAGGAACAACACGGCCTTGGGTGCGTCGCGTTCGTCAGGCATGGTCAGGTCCTCGAGGGGGCGCCGCGTCGGTCGCGCACGCGGGCGCCGCGATCTCGAGCGGGGTGTTCCGGAAGAAGCGCCGCTGCCCCCAGAGCGCGACGTTCACGAGGCCGATCAGCACGGGCACCTCGACCAGCGGGCCGATGACCGCCGCGAAGGCGGCGCCGCTGTGGATCCCGAAGCTCGCGATGGCGACGGCGATGGCGAGCTCGAAGTTGTTGGACGCGGCGGTGAAGGAGAGCGTCGCGGTCTGCGGGTAGCTCGCGCCGACCCGCCGGCTCATGAAGAACGACACCGCGAACATCACCACGAAGTAGAGGAGCAGCGGGACGGCGACGCGGACGACGTCGAGCGGGAGCTGCACGATCGCCTCGCCCTTGAGCGAGAACATGACCACGATGGTGAACAGCAAGGAGACCAGCGTGACGGGGCTGACGCGCGGCACGAAGGTCTTCTCGTACCAGTCGCGGCCCCTCGCGCGGACGAGCAGCCGCCGCGTGAGAAAACCCGCCGCGAAGGGCACCCCGAGATAGATGGCGACGCTCTTGGCGATGTCGCCGATGCCGACGCGCACGATCGCGCCCTCGAGCCCGAGCCAGGAGGGCAGCAGCGTGGTGAAGACGTAGGCGTAGACCGAGAAGAACAGCACCTGGAAGATCGCGTTCAGGGCGACGAGGCCGGCGCAGTACTCGGCGTCGCCCTTGGCGAGGTCGTTCCACACGATGACCATCGCGATGCACCGCGCGAGCCCGACGAGGATGAGGCCGAGCATGTACTCGGGCTTGTCGCGCAGGAACACGACGGCGAGCCCGAACATCAGGGCGGGCCCGATGACCCAGTTCTGTACCAGCGACAGCGCGAGGACCCGCTTGTCGCGGAAGACCTTCCCCAGCTCCTCGTAGCGGACCTTCGCGAGCGGCGGATACATCATCAGCACGAGGCCCACCGCGATGGGGAGCGACGTGGTGCCCACGCTCAGGGCGTCGAGCGCCCGGGTGAAGCCCGGAGCGAAGAACCCGAGCGCGACGCCGAGGCCCATGGCCGCGAAGATCCACACCGTGAGCGTGCGATCCAAGAACGAGAGCCTGCGGAGCACGCCCGCGTTGGCGTGGGTCATGGGGCGCCCGCGGACAGGGTGCGGCCTCGTAGGCTATCGTGGAGAAGCGATGAAAGTGAGCACGCGACGGGCCTCATACGCCCCCCACGAGGGCCTTGAGGCGCCGGAGCGCCCGAGGCTCGATGCAGTAGCAGACGCGGGGGCCGTCGACGTCGCCGCGGATGAGGCCCGCGTCCTTCAGCACCTTGAGGTGCTGGGACACGGTGGACTGCGCGAGCGGCAGCTCGTCAACGATATCAGCGCAAATGCAGGCGTTCTTGCGCACGAGGAGCCTCAAGATCTTCACGCGCGCGGGGTGCCCGAGCGCCTTGCAGAGGAGGGCCAGCTCCTCGTCGGCGAGGTCCCCCTCGATGGGGCGCAGATCGGGCCGTTCGTCCGCCGGCGGGCAGCAGGGCGCGGTCGCTCTTGGCGTCGTCCTCATCGTCATACGACGATAAGATCGTCTCCGCGCGCGGTCAACGGGCCTCGGGTGCGCCCATCGCCGCGCGGCTCAGCGCAGTCCGCCGGACAGCAGATACCCCATCACGGCGCCGTAGAGCGTGGACACGTAGGGATTCGCCGTGATGAGGCACGCGCCCGAGCGACAGCCCACGAGGCGGTGGTAGGCGAAGCCGAGGACGGCGCCTCCCAAAATGTAGAGCGCAAGTTTCAGCATGGTCCGCTCGCCCGCGCGGGCGTCCTCCGGAGGGCGGGAGATCGCCCGCCTGCCGGTACGAGCCAGCGGCGCGGCGAAGGGGTTCGGGGGCGGCTCCGCCGGGGCGCGCGGGCTCTGGTACCGTGGGCCGATGGCCACCGCAGCGTTCCGCGCGTTCCCCCTCGACGGCGCGATGTCGTGGTTTCAGCCCTCCACCGGGGCGCATGTTCGGTGGGACGGGCCCGAGACGCGCGCGCTCGCCCAGGTGGCGCCGCGGGTGGTGATGCTCTCGCTGTCGCACGCGTGCAACCTCGCGTGCGCCTTCTGCTCGCGCGATCCGAGCGTGGCGACCTCGTGGACGGCGGACTCGGCCGCCGATCTCCTCCGCGAGCTCGCCGCGCGCCGCGTGCTGGAAGTGTCGCTCGGCGGCGGGGAGCCGCTCGCGTTACGCGGGCTCTCTCGGCTCGTGGACCGCCTCCACGACGAGACGCCGCTCGCCGTGCACCTCACCACCAACGGCGCGCTGCTCGACGCCGCGCGTGTGGCGCGGCTCCGCGGGCGGGTGGGGGAGGTCCGCGTGTCGGTGTACGACGACACCCCGTGGGAGGACCGCGTCGCGCGCCTCGCCGACGGCGGCGTGCGGGCCGCGGCGAACGTGCTCGTGACCCCCGAGCGCCTCGCGGCCCTGCCGTCGGTGATCGAGCGGCTCCGCCGCGCCGGCGCGCGCGACGTGGCGCTGCTCTCGTACGTGGGGCCCGACCGCGCGCTCCACCTCGGCGCCGAGCACGACGCCGCGCTCGCCGCGATCGTGGCCGCGAGCCGCCTGCCCGCGCGCGTCAGCGTGTGCCTCGGCCGCCGCCTCGACC
>CAZHGG010000553.1:0-4927 GCA_964531755.1 uncultured Polyangiaceae bacterium | reverse complement strand
CGAGCGCCAGGACGAGCCACGAGGCCCCGTTGCCCGGATGTGTCGGCGGGTGCAGGAAGCAGAGGTGGACGTGCCCGTGGTGCGCGAGGCAGTGGTCGTGCGCCGGCCAGCGGAGCGCGAGGACCGAAGGGAGCAGCGCCGCGAACAGGCTGACGAGGCCGAGGGCGGGCGGCGCGAGCGCGAGGAGGACGAGCGCGCGGTGCCGGCGCTCCGGGTCCCAACGCTCGACGTGCGCGACGGCCGCGGGGGTGATCGCGGACACGAGCAACGCGGAGAGGAGCGCGAAGCCGAGGCCGGCCAGGGCGACGAGCTGGGCACCGCCGAGCGCGTTCATGGCCGCCCCTTCTCTCGCGCGCGTCGCCGCTCCGCGACCAGCGTCTCGAGGCGCGCGAGGTGCTCGGGCCCGGCCCGCTCGGTGAGGTCGACGAAGGCCGAGACCATGGCGTCGGCCTCGCCACGCATGATCTCCCCGACGATCTCCCCGAGCGCGGCCCGCTGGAACTCCTCGCGTGTGAGGCGCGGCCGGTACACGTGCGCGTGGCTCACCTTGTCGCGCTCGAGGAGGTCCTTCTCGAAGAGCCGCTTCAGCGTGGACTGGATCGTGTTCAGCGTGATGCCGCGCGGCTCCCCGAGCGTGCGGTGGATCGATTTGGCCTCGCCGTCTCGGCCCGCCCAGAGGTGCTCCATGACGGCGGTCTCGAGGGTGCCGAGGAGCGGCGGTCGGACGGGGCCTGGAGCCATGCTGCAACGGTATTCCTATAAAACCGGGCGTCAATCGGTTTTATTGTGCGACGGCCCGAATGCACATGCGCCAGGGGCCGGGTGACTCAGCGGGCGGCGTCCTGCGACGCGTTTGAGCGGCGAGCCGTCTTCTACTTCTTCCCGCCCATCGATCGCCCTCTCCGACCCGGCCAGCACGTCGGTCGCAGCGTCGCTCGACGCGCGGGCCTCGACGCGCGGGCCTCGACGCGCCGCGGGGGCGTCGTCAGCCCCTCTCCGTGTCACGATGGGTTGGACACTGAGGCGCGAAATCGCTCGATATGCGCGGGCGCGCCCACCACTGCGAGGCGATCGTCGACGCGCAGGACCCCGGCGTCGTCCGGGTCGAGCCACGCGATCGCGCCGGGTTCGCCGCGCCGCACGGCGACGGCCGTCACCCGAAACGGCTGACGAACGGCGCTCAGATCGAGCGTACGCCCCGCGGGCCAGGCTGGTACGGCGACGACTTCGACTCGATGACCGCGGGGGAGCTCGAGGTAGTCGGACGCCCCAACCGAGCCCTCGGGCCCCGCGCCCCGCGTCCGCCGCCGGTGGCGCTGTAACAGCCCGGGGCCGACGGCGCCGTGGAGCGCGCGCCGGGTGCCGACCCCGACTCCGCGGCCGGGGGTGGCGGGGTCGACGACCGGGATCTCCCCCCAGTCGGTGTCCCAGAGCTTCTCGTTCAGGTCGAGCAGCGTGTCGTCGGGCGCGGCCACGGGCACGTCGACGGCGACCTCGCCGGCCGTGATGCCGATGGCGGAGCCTTCGCCACGCGCGTGCCGCCCACGCCTGCCGCGCGGTGTGGAGGTCGATGGCGCGGACGGACTCGCCGTCGAGCACGTAAACCCGGCGCCCGTTCCCGCGCTCGAACCGCGCGAGGGCCTCGTCGAGCGGGAGGGACGCGGACACGCTGGGAGGGTCCATCTCCAGAATGTCGCGGGCGCGCACCGCGCGGGCGATCCGCTCGGCGAGGGATCCCTCCCAGGCCACGCCGCGGCGCCGCAGCTCCTCGGTGTAGACCGAGTCCCTCCGCAGCCTGCGCGCGGCCAGCGTGGCGACTGTCGTCGCCAGGAGCAGCGTCAGCACGATGGCGTCCAAGACGCTGGCCCGTTGGCTCGCGGACGACCAGGACGAGAGGAAGGGATGAGGCGCAACGATGCCAGAGAAGGACGACGACATGGCCGGTGAGCTCGGGTCGAAGGGGTGGCTCAGCGGGCTCTGGGCGGCGCTGCGGAGGGACGCGGAGTTCCGAGGGACCTTCATCGGCGTGGTGGTGCTCCCGGCGCTCTGTCTCCTCGTGGTGCTCACGTGGATCGTGCGCGCGATGATGCGCGGCGGTTGATCAAGGCGGAAGCCGGTCGCGGATCCTCCACAGCCGCACGCGCAGTCTGCTCGACGCGTGCACGCAATGCGGGCTCAAGCCGCGCTTCCGCGGAGGCCCGGCCGATCGAGGCGCCCGAAATGTGCGACCGCTTCCGCGACGCCATCCTCGGCCCGGATCCGGGCTCCCAGCGCCACGGCGCGGGCGCGCATCGGCTCGTCGTGGAGGGCGCGGTGGATCGCGTCGGCGAGCGCTCGCCTCGTCAGTCGCGCCCGCGGGATCGGGGGCGGTCCCGCGCCCAGCGCCGCGACGCGGGCGCCCCAGAAGGGCTGGTCCATAGTGAAGGGGACCACCACGTTGGGGACGCCCGCCCCGAGCCCGGCGCCGGTGGTGCCCGCGCCGCCGTGGTGAACCACCGCCGCGACGCGCGGGAAGAGCCAGTCGTGCGGCAGGGCCTCGGCGCAGAACACGTCGTCGGCGCCCGCGACCGCGCCCAGCCCGCCCCAGCCCGAGAGCAGTACCGCTCGCGCGCCGACGTCGCGCGCGGCTCTGAGCGCGAGTGCCGTCGTGGCCGCGGCGTCCTCGCTCGCCATGCTGCCGAAGCCGAAGCTCACCACCGGCGCCCCTCGCGCCAGGAAGTCCGCGAGCGCGCCGGGTGGCCGCCACGACGGCGACGCGGGGAGAGACCAGTAGCCCGTGACGTGGCGCGGCCTCGCGGCGTCGGGGGGCACCGCGACGATGTGCCGGCTGAAGCCGTAGAGCACTGGAGTTCCCGGCGAAGGAGGCGCGCGCCCATCGAGTCCGAGCACCTCGCGGCGAACCGCGGTCATGGCCCCGCGGAAGGGCATCCACAGCGCCGCCTCCGTGAGGTGATGGCTCGCGCGCAGGGCCCACCCCCCGAGCCACCGCGGCGTGCCCGGCAGTAAGACGCCGGGGTAGGCGTCCGTCGGCGCACCCACCGGCTGGAGGTGCGCCTCGACGAAGGGTCGGCCGAGCTTCTCGGCGACCGGGAGAGCCACGATCATCCCGCCGATGCCGCCCGTGATGACGTCGACGTCCTCGCAGGCGGCGAGGGCCTCTCGCGTCCAGAGGCTCAGCCGTCGCGGCAGCTCGCGCGCGGCGAGGCGCGTGCTCGCGAGGAAGCCCCGCTCGGCCGCTCCGCCGGAGCCCCGCACGACCTCCTCGACGCTGCCCGAGAGCGGGGAGAGCGCGAGCCCTGCTTCGGCGATCAGGGGCGCGAAATTCGAGGGCGCGACCATCCGCACCTCGTGTCCTGCGCGCTTCAAGCCGACCCCCAGCGCGACGTAGGGCTGGATGCCGCCGCGGGAGTCCATGGAAACGATGGCGATGCGCACTGGAGCCTCCGGGCGCGGGGCATTCCCCTCGCCAGCGGAGCAACGGCCGGCCGACGACTCGCATTCCGCTCGCGTCGCCTTCGACGATGCCGCGTCGGCGCGCAGTCTCGCGCCCGACGCGGAATCACGATACTTCTTCGTGCGCCCACCCATGCGAAGCTGGCCGCTCTGCACGTTCCTCGTTCCCTCCCTGCTCCTCGCCTGCGTGCCCGACAGCGTCGCGACGCAACACGACGGCTCGCCTGACGTGGCCAGCGATGTCCCACCGATGAACGACGCGAAGCTCTCGGCTGATGTGCCCTCGAGCGCAGACGCGCCGGACGTCGCACCGCTCACAGACCTCCCCGCGGCGATGGACGCGACCACGCCGCCGGACGCGTCCGTGGCGGAGGACGTGACCGCGGCGCCCGATCTGCCCGTGACGCCCGACGCGCCCGCGCCGCCGCGTGATTTCTCCGTGGCGGGCTCGCACCGCGTCGCCATCTGGACGGGGGCCATCGCCGGGACGCAGGGCACGGCGCGGGTCTTCTACCCGATGGCCGCGGGCGACGCGCGCTTCCCGCTGGTGGTGTTCGCGCACGGCTTCCAGCTCGCGGTGAACCACTACGACCGGCTGCTCACGCACGTCACCTCGTGGGGCTACGTCGTGGCCTCGGTGGACTACCCGGGATCGCTCCTCTCGGTCGATCACCGCAACGTTCCCGCGGCCCTCAGCGCCGCGCGGCGGGTCTTCGCCATGGGCGGGCCCACGGGCTTCCCCGCGGGTGCGCGCGTCGACGCCTCGCGCGCCGTGGCAATGGGGCACTCCCTCGGCGGCAAGGGGGCGATCATGGCGTTGCTCTCGGACACCGCCTTCGTCGCGGGCCTGGCGCTCGACCCGGTCGACGACAACCCCTCGCCCTTCGGGCGCGTCACCGACGCGACGCCTTCCATCGCGCCCGAGCGCATGGGCGGTCTGCGCCAGCCCCTCGGGATGTTCGGCGCCACGCAGTCGCGCTGCGCCCGGCTCGGCCAGACCTGCGCGCCCGAGTCGAGCGACTACCGCCAGTTCGCGGCCGCGGCGCCGGCGGGGGCGGCGCTCGCGCTCTGGGCCCTGCGCGACTTCGGGCACATGGACTTCGTCGACCCGGGCTGCGGCTTCACCTGCTCCGCCTGCTCCGGCGGCGGCGCGCCGCTCGACGGCCGGCTCGCCGCGCTGCGCGCGCTCAGCGTGGCCTTCCTCGAGCGCTTCGCCCGCGGGGACGCGAGCGCCCGGGGGTACATCAACGGCGCCGAGCGCGACGCCCTCGTCCGCGCCATGACCCTCTGGAACGGAGCGATGTCTTCGCTGCCCGCGTGCCGTTGAGCGGTTCATGACGGCGCCCGTATCGGCCAGCAGTGTACCGACGCTCGGCTCAACGCCCGAGGCGCAGGTCGGCAACAGGTCGGCCCCGCAGAGGTCGGCGCCCTGGGAGAACGTGGTGGACGGTGGCACGCGATGCCCTACGACGCC
>CAZHGG010000552.1:0-4935 GCA_964531755.1 uncultured Polyangiaceae bacterium | reverse complement strand
GTCGGGCGGGCGCGTCGGGCGCGCCCACGTCGGCCGTCGGGGTCGCGTCGGCGCCGGGGGTGGGAGGCTGCGCGTCGCCCCCGTCGCTCGGGTCGTCGATCTTCACGACGCCGTCGCACGCGCCGATGAGCAGGGTGGCCGCCGCCACCAGGGCGGCCGCTGCGGCGAGCGACCCGCGGGCTCTTCCGGGGAGGGTTCTCATGGGATGAGCCTACCCCCAGCCGGCGCGTTCTCAAGGAAACCCGTGCAGATTTCGCGGGACTTCGTGCTAGGACCCGACGCGCCGCGATGAAGCGACCGACCCTCAGCCTCGTGCTCCCGATCTTCAACGAGGCCGAAGTGCTCCCCGAGCTCCGGACGCGCCTCACGGAGTTCATGGGCCAGCTCCCGGCCGACACGGAGGTCATCTTCGTCGACGACGGCTCGAAGGACGACTCGCTCCGCCTCCTGCGTGACATGGCCCGCGCGCAGCCCCGCTACAAGGTGCTCAGCTTCGCGCGGAATTTTGGCCACCAGGTGGCCATCACCGCCGGCATCGACTACGCTCGGGGCGAGGCGGTGGTCGTCATGGACGCCGACCTCCAGGACCCACCCGAGGTCGTCGCCGAGATGGTGGCCAAGTGGCGCGAGGGCTACGACGTCGTCTACGGCAAGCGCCGCAGCCGGGCCGGCGAGACCTGGTTCAAGCTCCTCACAGCGCGCTGGTTCTACCGCCTCTTCGCCGCGATGATCCCCATCGAGGTGCCGCTCGACACCGGCGACTTCCGCCTCATGAGCCGCCGCGTGGTGGTGGCCCTGCGCGAGCTCCGGGAGGTGCACAGGTTCGTCCGCGGCATGGTGTCGTGGGTCGGCTTCAAGCAGACCGCGGTCCTCTACGACCGGGCCGGGCGCTTCGCGGGCGAGACGAAGTACCCGCTCCGCAAGATGCTGAAGTTCGCCGCGGACGGCATCACGAGCTTCAGCGTGCTGCCGCTGCGCCTCGCCACGTACGCGGGCGCGATCATCGCCGTCATCGCCGTGGGCGTGGCCGTGTGGGCGGTCGTCGCGAAGCTCGCGTTCGACGCGACCGTCCCCGGCTGGACCGCGGTCACCGTGCTCGTGTCGCTGCTCGCCGCGGTGCAGCTCCTCATGATCGGCATCCTCGGCGAGTACGTGGGCCGCATCTACGAGCAGGTGAAGGCGCGCCCGCTCTACGTGCTCCGCGAGACGCAGAACATGCCGCTCGCGCCCGACACGAGCGAGCTCGACGTGTCGAGCTCGATGTACCCGCCGGCCACCCGCGTCGTCACCGACGACACCGCCGACGGTGAAGAGCGGACGTACCTCGGCGAGCAGGCCGTCGAGTCGATCGACGAGCCGGAGCCGGCGGCGCCTGCGCCCGCGGCGCCCGCGCCGGCGGGGCCCGCCCCCGAGCCTTCGAAGGCCCGCGTGGTGACCGACGTCACCGCCGAGGGAGAGGCCGAGACCCTGGTGGGCCTCTCCGCGCCCGAGGGCCTCCCCCCGCGCGACGCGAAGAGCTGACCGGCTCGGGCGCGGCGTCGCGCCAGCGGCGTCGGGGGCCGCGGACCTACCTCCGCTCGGCCCACGCGCACACCTGCGCGCCGACCGGCACGCGGGCGAGGTACGGCTCGAGCGGGCGCAGCCGCGCGAGCTGGCGCGGGAAGAACACGATGTAGTCGAGCTTGCGCCTCGCGAGCCCCGCGCCGTCGAGCAGGCGCGTGACCTCCCACGGGAAGAGCAGCACGGCGTCGGCGTCGAACGCGCAGGCCATCACCGCGTTCACGGTGACAGGGTTCAGCGGGTTGTGCTCGAAGATGACGAGGCGCCCGCCCGGGGCGAGCCGCGTCGCCAGCTCGCCCACGAGGTCGGCGCGGTCCGAGGGCCGCACGTGGTGGAGCACGTTGGCGAGCACGATCGTGCCGTACGTGTCTCGGGGGAGGCTCGCCTTGTCGTCGAAGAAGGTGGCGCCCCGCGCCCGCTCGCGGGCCATCTCGACGCTCTTCTTGGAGGGATCGAAGCCGTGGACGACAGGGAACGAGCGCTCGAGCAGGTGCGTGAGGTTGCCAATGCCGCAGCCGAAGTCGAGCACGGGGCGCCGGTCGGCGCTGAACATGCGCTCAAGCCACTTCTGCTTGTACTCCGAGAAGTACGCGGGATCTTCGCCGCTCGCCCTCACGCTCGAGGCGTGGAGCTCGGCGTACGTGCCCGCGTGGGCGTCGAACTCGGCCTCGTTCTGCGGATCGTACGACTCGCCCATGGCGCGAACTCGTAGCATAGGACGCCCGCCTTGCAGCCCCCGTCGCGCGGTCGAACGCGGCGGCGCCCGGCGGCAACCAAGCGGCCGACACCTCCCTCTCTTTTTTCAATGATGCCGGGGGCGGCCGCCTCGCGCGACGCCGCCGCCCCATGCTAAGGAGCGCCTCGTGCAAGTACCCTTCATCGACCTCTCTCGGGTCACCCAGAAAGTCTCCGCCGACGTCCACGCCGCCTGGAAGGGCTGCCTCGATCGCTGCGAGTTCGTCGGCGGGCCCGGCGTCGCGCGGGTCGAGCAGACCCTCTCGTCGATCCTCGCCGTGCCCCGCACCGTGTCGTGCGCGAACGGCACCGACGCGCTCATCGTGGGGCTCCAGGCGCTCGGCGTGAAGGCCGGCACGAAGGTCGCGATCCCGAACCTCACCTTCTGGGCCACGTACGAGGCCGTCGCTGTCCTCGGCGCGATCCCGGTGCTCGTCGACATCGACCCCGACGACCTGCAGCTCAGCTTCGACGAGCTCAAGAAGGCCCACGAGGCGCACCGCTTCGAGGCCGTGGCGCTCGTGCACCTCTACGGGTGGGCGTCGGCCCGGCTCGCCGACATCCGCGCGTTCTGCGCGGAGCGGAACATCGGCCTGCTCGAGGACGGCGCGCAGTGCTTCGGCGTCGAGGTCGCGGGCGAGCCCGTGCTCTCCAAGGCCACCGTCGGCACGCTCTCGTTCTACCCGGCGAAGGTCATCGGCGGCGCCATGGACGGCGGCGCCATCACCCTGCAGACGGCGGAGCAGGAGAAGCTCGTGCGCTCGCTTTGCAACCACGGCCGGGCCGATCACTACGCGTACGCGCACGTGGGGTGGAACTCGCGCATGGGCGGCGTGCAGGCCGCGTTCCTGAACGCGGTGCTCGCGCTCGCCCCGGAGATCGTCTCCACGCGCCGGGCCGCCGCCGAGCGCTACCGCGAGCGCCTCGGGAGCCACGGCAAGCTGCGGGTGTACGGCCCGCCGGCGGGCGTGGTGGAGAACGGCTACCTGAACGTGCTCACGGTGCAGGGGCGCGGCGGCCAGGAGATCATCGACGCCCTCAAGGCGAAGGGCATCGGCGCCGCCCGCACCTACCCCGAGCCGATGGACGCGCAGCCCCCCACGAAGGGCGTCGCCATCCCTTTCGGCACGCTCGAGCACTCGCGCGCGCTCTGCAAGAGTGTGGTCAACCTGCCGCTCTTCTACGGCATCCGCGACGAGGAGGTCGACGCCTCGGTCCAGGCGCTCCTCGAGATCCTCGGCTGAGCGCGGGCCCGCGCGGGGCGTGAAAGGGGCGCGCTTGACGGAGCGCGCCTTTTTGCTACCTTCATTCGGAATGAACGTTCCGTCCGAGCCTGCGCGCGCGCCGCGAAGCCCCGAAGACCTGCGAGATCGGGTGCTCAACAGCGCTCTCCGCGCCTTCGCCGAGCGCGGCTTTCACGGAACGACCGTTCCGGAGATCGCCGCCGAGGCCCGCGTGGGCGTGGGCTCCATCTACCGCCACTTCGCCAGCAAGGAGCGCCTCGTCAACGAGGTCTTCCGCCGCGCCAAAGGCGAGCTCCGCGACGCCTTGCTGCTCGGCTTCGACCCCTCGCGCGGCGCCGCCGCGACGTTCCGCGACGTGTGGGCGCGCCTCGTGCGGTTCCAGCGCGACCGCGGGCTCGCGTTCCGCTTCCTCGAGACCCAAGACCACGCCCCCTACCTCGACGAGGAGAGCCTCGCCCTCGAGCGCAGCCTGCTCGCGCCGCTGCTCGCCGCGACCGAGGCGCTGCGACCTGCGCCCGCGGCCGACGAGGTGCCGGCCGACGTGCTGATCGCGCTCGTGTGGGGCGCGTTCGTCGGCCTCTCGAAGGCCGAGCGCCTCGGCTACCTCACGCTCGACGACGCGACGTACGCGCGCGCCGGGGAGGTCTGCCTCCGCGCGCTCGCGCTGCCAGGCGCCCCCGCGCCCGCTGCCGCCGTCGAAGCCCCCGCGCTCGTGCGCGCGAGGGAGACGGAGGAGCCCGACGCGCCGGGGGAGGGCGCGCAGCCCGACGCTCCGAAGAAGCCGAGGAAGCCGAAGGAGCCCAAGAAGCCCAAGAAGCCCAAGAAGCCCAAGAAGCCCAAGAAGCCCAAGAAGTCCAAGAAACCCAAGACCCACGACCCCGCCGGAGCCCCATGACGCAGACCGCCCACGCCCCCACGACGCCGCTCCCCGCGAGCGATCACACCCTCGCCTCGCTCGCGAACCTCTCGTTCGACGCCCTCGGCACGCTCTACGCGCGGGGCGTGTGCCCGCGCACCGTGCGGCCGCTCGACGGCGCGCCGAAGGGCCGCATGCTCGCGGTCCGCGGCCTGAGCGACCTGCCCGGCGCGGGGCTCGTGCGGCGCTTCGCCGCGTCCCCCGCCTTCGTCTGGGACGGCAAGACCTTCGCCTCCACGACCGACACGCGCGGCGCGGGGGTCAACCGCGTCTCCGTGCCCGGCGCGCTCGGGCGGCAGCGGCTCTTCCCGTTCGAGACGCGCCTCGGCACCTCCCTCGTCGACGGGCGCCCGGCCTTCGTCCTCGACTACGATCTCGACGACAACCCCGGCTGGATCCGCCGCATCCACGACGAGATCCGCGAGGTCGCGCCCGGGCTCTACCTCGGGCCCGCCATGTGGAAGGCCGCGCCGGCCCGCG
>CAZHGG010000551.1:0-4946 GCA_964531755.1 uncultured Polyangiaceae bacterium | reverse complement strand
GAGCGCGCGCGCGCGCGCGACGCGACCGGCGACGGCGCGCTCGACGCCCCGATCGCGGTCGAGCTGGCCGAGGTGGCCTACGCCCAGGGCGCCTTCGAGCTGGCGCGTGACGAGGCGGCCCGCGCCCACGTGGCGAGCCGCGGCGAGCTCCGCGCGACGCTCCGCGCGAGCAACGTGCTCGGCAAGATCCTCCTCGCGGAGGGCAAGTGGGACGCGGCGGACGCCCACTTCGCCGACGACGCGATGGCGGCCGCGGGCGCTGGGCTCGTGTCGGAGGGGCTGCGAGCGCGCCTGAACCGGGCGATCGCCGTGCAGTCGAAGGGCCTGCTCGACGAGGCCGACGCGATGCTGCGCGAGCTGCTCCACGACGCGGAGGCGGCGGCGGACGAGCGCGCGTGCGCCTACGCGCTCACGAACCTCGCCGTCGTCGCGTGGACGCGGCACGACTACGGCGCCGCGCTCGACTGCCTCGAGCGCACCTTCACCATCCGCCGGGCTCTGGGCTCGCCGGCGACCATCTCGCACACCGTCGCGAGCCTCGCCGAGCTGCGCCTCCGCCTCGGCCTCTACGAGCACGCTCGCCACACCCTCACGTTCGGCCGGCGAGCGGGCATGAACGCCGCCACCGCGTCACAGTTCGCCGTCGTCGCCGCGCACCTCGCGCTCGCGCGGGGCGACACGCTCACCGCGCGGCGAGAGATCGAGGCGGCCATCGCCGACGCGTCGACCTCGTGCGACCAAGAGTGGCTCGGCGAGGCCCGCCGAGTGGCGGCGCGCGTGGCCCTCGAGGACGGCGACATCGCGGCGTGCACCGCGCAGCTCGATAGGGCCGCGCCGCTCGGCAAGACCGACCGGGCCCTCGCCGAGCACGCGCTCCTGGCGGCCCTCGCGAGCCGCGCGGCGGGCGCCACCGACCTCGGCCTCGCCGAGCTCGCGCTGCGGCACGGGCGCGCCGCGGGCGACGAGGAGCTCCTGTGCGAGATCATGAAGCTTCTCGCGCTCGCGCACCGCGACACGGGCGATCTCGCGGCGGCGCGCGGCTTCTGCGCGCAGGCCCTCCAGATCCGCGACCGGGTGAGCCTCGGGCTGCGCGACGACGTCCGCGCCGCGTTCCTGCAGAAGCCCGAGTGGCTCGCGATGGGGAGGCTCGCGGAGTCGCTCGGCACGAGCGCCGTGGTCGCCCCCGTGAACGTGAACGACGCCGCCGATCTCGAGGCGATGGACGAGTCGCCGCGCACCGAGCGCTCGCGCACCCCGAGCGGCCCCACACGGGGCGACGAGCCGCGCCGCGAGCTGGTCGGCGACGACCCGCAGATTCGCGCGCTCGTGGCGTCGATTCGCAAGGTGGGCCGCTCGAGCGCCACGGTGCTCATTCGCGGCGAGAGCGGAACGGGCAAGGAGCTCGTGGCCGAGGCGCTGCACCGCGCGAGCGACCGGGCCAGCGGGCCGCTCGTCAGCCTCAACTGCGCCGCGCTGGTGGAGAGCCTTTTGCTCTCCGAGCTGTTCGGCCACGAGAAGGGCGCGTTCACGGGCGCCACGGCGCGCAGGCGCGGGCGCTTCGAGCTGGCCGAGGGCGGCACGCTCTTCCTCGACGAGATCGGCGACATCTCGCCGCGGACCCAGGTGGCGCTCCTCCGCGTGCTGCAAGAGCGCACGTTCGAGCGCGTCGGCGGCACCGCGCCCATCCGCGCCAACGTGCGCGTCATCTGCGCCACCCACCGCGACCTGCGCGCGATGGTCGACCGCGGCGAGTTCCGCGAGGACCTCTACTACCGGCTCCAGGGCATCCAGCTCGAGGTGCCGGCGCTGCGGGCGCGGCTCGGCGACGTGCCGCGCATCGCCGAGAGCCTGCTCGCGCGCATCGCCCACGAGCGGGGCGAGGCGCCGAAGCGGCTCGACGCCGCGGCGCTCGAGGTGCTCCAGGCGCACCGCTGGCCGGGGAACATCCGCGAGCTCGAGAACGCGCTCCGCGCGGGCTCGCTCTTCGCCGAGGGCGAGGTCATCCGCGCGGCCGACCTGCTCGACAACGTCGAGGACCTCCGGGCCGCCACGACTCGGCTCGGCCCCACCGAGCTCAAGGCCGAGGGCCCCGAGCTCGGCTCCGCGGCCAGCGCGTGCGACGACGACGAGGCCGGCGGTCCCTTGCCGCTGGGCGAGGCGAGCGCGACCGCGATCGCCTACGCGCAGGTGCGCAGCAGCGCGGTGTCGCTCGCCGACATGAAGCGCCAGATCGAGCGCGACTGCATCGCGCGCGCGCTCGCGGACACCAAGGGGAACATCACGAAGGCTGCGGCGCTGCTCGGCATGAAGCGCCCGCGCCTCTCGCAGCTCGTCAAGCAGTACGGCCTCGCGGCCGTGTCATCGGAGGGTGTGTAAATGCGGAAGCTCCTGCTCATCGGACTCGGGATTTGGCTCGGTGGCTGCATCGCAGAGACGCCGTCGACGCCCGACGTGGCAGGGTCCGAGCTGACCGACGACCCGGGCGGCGACTCGTCCCTGGGCGATCTGTCAGCGCCGGGCGACCGCCGCTTGTTCGTGGGGAACACGGCGCAGTCGCTCACGCTCGAGCAGGAGCAGGTCGACCGCCGGCCCCCACCCCAGCCGTGGACTCCTCCAGGACCGCCGACCCCGGGCGACCAGCCCAAGCCGGAGCCCAAGTAGCCGGCAGCTAGCCACGCCCGCGCCCCCGCTCCGCGACGGGGCCTGAAGCAGCGGCGGACGCCCCGCCGAGTGCTAGGCTTCGCGCCGTGGACGACCTACGCGCCCGCACGACTTTGTTCTGCGGCGTCATCGCTGCGGCCATCGCGCTGTCGATGCTGCTGCGAGGGCGGCGGGCGGTGCACTGGCTGTTCGCGGGGTTCACGACCGAGGTCGGCTTCTGGTACGTGAGCCAGTCGATCGCCGACCTCTCGAAGGACCGCAACTGGGCGCGGGTCACCGCGGTGCTCACCGTGCTGCTGCCCCAGTTCGCGGTGCACCTCTTCCAGGCCATCGTGCCGCCCACGGACGACGAGCGGAGCCGGCTGCCGCGCGCGGCGCTGCTCGTGGGCGTGCCGATGCTGGCCCTCGAGGTGTCGCCGTACGCCCACCACTCGCTCGCGCGGGGCGCGGTGTACCTCTACGTGTTCGGCTTCCTCACCGCCGCGCTCACGTCGCTCTGGCAGCGCGGCCAAAAGAGCCCGTCGAAGGCCGTGCGCGACCGCGTGCGCTTCCTCGTCGCGGTCGGTGGCTCCGCCATGGGCTTCACGCTCGCGGACCTGCTCTCGATCCTCGGCCTGAACGTCCCGCCGCTCGGCGCGGTGCTCTCGGTGATCTTCCTGTTCGTGCTCTCCGAGTCGCTGCGCACGCCGCGCCTGGCCGACCTGTACGAGCTGTCCGGGCGGCTGCTCGTCTCCACGGCGCTCGCGTTTGCGATCGCGGGGCTCTTGTATTTCTTCATGAAATACATGGGCCGGTTCGGCTCGATGTACCTCAACGGGGTGCTCGCGGCGATCTGCGTGCTCGTGCTCTTCGACCCGCTCGAGGCCGAGGTGGAGAAGCGCATTCACCAGTTCGTGTTCCGCGAGCGGTACGATCTCGACGCGAACGTGACGGCCCTCCGCACGCGCCTCGCGCACGCGCTCGAGGTGTCCGACATGGTCGACACCGTGATGACGGGCCTCGAGCGCTCGCGCCGCATCACGAGCGCCGCGCTCTACCTCGAGGACGAGGACGGCGCGACCTTCCGGCTCGCCGGCGCGTTCGGCGCGCCGCCTCCTCCGCAGCTCGAGGCGGTCTCGCTCGGCCCGCTCCTCGAGGAGCTCGAGGCGTCGATCGCCCTCGAGGACGTGGAGCGCCGCGAGGGGCCGGTGGACGCGTTGGCGCCGCTGCGGGCCGCGGCCGACGCGTTCGGCGACATGCGCTCGAGCGTCGTGCTGGCGGTGCGCGACGGGAGCGATCTCGTCGGTTTGCTGTGCGTCGACGACGACCGCGTGAAGGACCCCTTCACCCCGGAGGAGATCGCCCTCTTCGAGACCGTGGGCGCGCAGATCGGCGTCGCCCTCGCGAACACGCGCGGGTACGCCAAGCTGAAGGATCGCGACCGCCTGGCCGCGATGGGCTCGCTGGCCGCGGGGCTCGCGCACGAGATCAAGAACCCGCTCGGCGCGATCAAGGGCGCCGCCCAGCTGCTCGAGGAGCTCGCGCCGAAGGGCGCCGAGGCGGAGTCGATGCAGGAGTTCATCGGAGTCATCCTCGAGGAGACGGACCGCCTGAACCGCGTCGTCGGGAGCTTCCTCGACTATGCGCGGCCGGGCGTCGGCAACCCTGTGCCCCTCGACGTGAACGCCGCCGTGCGAAGGACGCTGCAGATCCTCGCGCCGCGCGAGAACCCGGAGCTCGAGATCTCGCTGCAGCTCGCCGACGACCTGCCGCGCGCGAAGATCGACGCCGAGCAGCTCCGGCAGGTGCTCATCAACCTCACGCAGAACGCCATCCAGGCCATGGACTCGAGCGGGAAGCTCACCATCTCCACGGCGCGGCGGCGACGACCGCGCCCGAGCTGGGACGACACGCGCCCGTCGGATCGCTCGCTCGAGCGCGCCGTCGAGCGCTCCCGCGCGGAGCCCCCACGGTCCTCCGGCGACGCGGACCTCGTGGAGCTCACCGTGCGAGACACCGGCCCGGGCATCGCCGAGAAGATCTTGAAGAACCTCTTCGTCCCCTTCTTCACGACCAAGCAGCAGGGCACGGGCCTCGGCCTCGCGATCAGCCAGAGCATCGTCCAGGCCGCCGGCGGGAGCATCGAGGTCGCCACGCAGCTCGGCACCGGCAGCCGGTTCACGATCCTCCTCCCCGCCGCGGAGGATGGCGTGCTCTCGCTGCCGCCACCGGCGCCGCGCCGCGCGCCCGCAGCGCTCCCACCCCCGGCCAGCGCTGCCGGGCCCGCGCCCGTCACCGCGCCCGCC
>CAZHGG010000550.1:0-4949 GCA_964531755.1 uncultured Polyangiaceae bacterium | reverse complement strand
GCTCTCCTTCGCGGCGACCGCGCGACGCGGGTCGAGCGCGAGGAGCGCCTCGGCGGTGAGCGCCGGGTGCACGCGGGCGGCCTCCTCCGGCGTGAGCGAGACGAGCGGCCTGCCGAGCACGGTCGCCTCCCGCACGAGGGCGCCGACCGCCTGGTACGCCTCGCGGAAGGGCGTGCCCGCGCGCACCAGCGCCTCGGCGAGATCCGTCGCCTGCGTCGAGCCGTCGGACACGGCGCGGAGGCAGGCGTCGCGGTCGAACGTGAGGTGAGGGAGCGCGAGGCGCACGGCCCGGAGGGCGCCGCGCACGAGCGGCCCGGTGGAGAGCGTCGCGCGCCGATCGTCTTGCAGATCGCGGCTGTAGCCGGCGTGGAGGCCGCGCACGAGCGTGAGCATCTGCACGACGTTGCCCGCGCCGAACGAGGCCTTCGAGCGCACGAGCTCGAACACGTCGGGGTTCTTCTTCTGGGGCATCATGCTCGAGCCCGCGGAGATGCAGTCGCCGAGCTTCACGAAGCCGAACTCGCTCGTCGAGTAGTCGATCACGTCGGTCGCGAGCCGCGAGAGCGCGAGCAGCACGCGCGCGCCCGCGTACGCGTAGTCGAGCGAGAAGTCGCGGTCGCCCACGGTGTCGAGCGCGTTCTCGGTGGGGCCGCCGCGGAAGCCGAGCAGCGAGGCGGTGAGCGCGCGGTCGATCCCGAGCGACGACCCCGAGCACGCGCCCGACCCGAGCGGGCACCGCCCCACGTCCACGGCGCGGAGGCGGAGCGCCGCGCGGTGCAGGCCCGTCCCCCACGCCGCGAAGAGGAAGCCGCCGCTGATGGGCTGCGCGCGCTGGCGGTGGGTGTACGCGGGGAGCACGAGGTCTTGCTCGGCGCGGCCGCGGCCGGCGAGGTCGAGCAGCAGGCCGCCCACCTCGGCGAGGAGCTCGCCCCGCGCGCGCCGCACGTGGAGCCGCAGCGCCGTGGACACCTGGTCGTTGCGAGAACGTGCAGTATGCAATCGCTTGCCGACCGGGCCGAGCTTCGCGGTGAGCGCGGCCTCGATGGCCATGTGCACGTCCTCCTCCTCGGAGGGCTCGGTGAGCAGAGGCAGCTCGCCGCGCTCGGCGGCGGCGTGCATCGCGAGCAGCTCGGCGCGGAGCGCGCGGGCGTCCTCCAGCGGGACCAGGCCGGTGACCCCGAGCATGGTGACGTGGGCCGCGCTGCCGAGCAGGTCCTCCCGGCCGAGGCCGCGATCGTCGTCCATCGACGAGCTCCACGCGAGCAGCTCGGGGAGCATGCCCCCGGCGCCCGTGGCGGCCGTGCGGGCGAGGCTCACCGCGGCGGCGGGTCGAGGCAGGTGGTTGGCCATGTCAGTCTCTCCGTACGAGGGTGCCGATGCCGCGGTCCGTGAAGAGCTCCGCGATGAGCCCGTGCGGGGTGCGCCCATCGATGATGTGCACGGAGCGCACGCCCCCCGTGAGGGCCTTGAGGATGCTCTCGGCCTTCGCGGCCATGCCGCCGGCGATGACGCCGGAGTCGATGCGCGCGCGGAGATCGGCCGCGGAGATCTCGCTGATGAGCTCGCCCCGATCGAGGATGCCCGCCACGTCGGACAGGTAGATGAGCTTCTCGGCCTGGAGGGCCACGGCGATCTCCGCGGCGGCGGTGTCGGCGTTGATGTTGTAGCCCGCGCCGTCTTCGCCGAGACCGACGGGCGAGACCACGGGCACGTAGCCCTTGTCGAGGAGCATCTCGAGGTAGTCGCGGTTCACCTGCACGACCTCGCCCACCATGCCGAGATCGCGGCCCTCTTTCCCGTAGAGGCGGCGCGCGCGGAGCAGACCCGCGTCTTTGCCCGACACGCCCACCGCGTTCGCGCTGCGCTGGTTCAAGAGCGACACGAGCTCGGTGTTGATGCGCCCCGTGAGCACCATCTCCACCACCTTGACGTCCTCGACGCCGGTGATGCGCACGCCGTCGACGAACTCGCTCTTGCCCTGCCCGAGCTTCTCCAGCGTGCGGGAGATCTCGGGGCCGCCGCCGTGGACCACCACGGGCAAGAGCCCGGCCGAGCGCAGCAGGTTGATGTCGTTGGCGAAGCTCGCCTTCAGCGAGTCCTTCACCATCGCGGCGCCGCCGTACTTGATGACCGTGCGCTTCTTCGCGAACTTGTCGATGTACGAGAGCGCCTCGACGAGCAGCGTGCGCTTGAACGCGGGGCTGTAGTTCGTGAGGCGGTCGTCGCGCGAGACCACGCCCTCGGGGGAGGCCCCGGTCAGGCTCATGTAGTCTGCATTGATTTTCACGTAGTCGTAGGAGAGATCGCAGCCCCACGCGAGCGCCTCGGCGGCGCCGCCTTGGAACGCCACGTCGATCTTCACCTGCGGCTCGCGCATGCGGGCGCGGAGCTGCGTGCTGTCGACGTGGGCGGGGCGGCCGTCGGCGAACACGACCTCGCCCTGGATGCTGACCCGCGCGCGGAGCACGTCGACCGGGTATTTCTTCGCCCCGGCGCGCGCGCCCACCGACGCGAGCACGCGACCCCAGTTGGGGTCGGCGCCGAAGAGGGCCGCCTACACGCGGTTCGACCCCGCCACGATCTTGGCGAGATCGCGCGCGAACTCGACGGTGGGCGCGCCGAAGACGCGCACCTCGACGAGCTTCGTGGCGCCCTCGCCGTCCTCCGCGACGGCGCGCGTGAGCTCGACGCAGAGGCTCGCGAGGGCGGCCTCGAAGTTGGCGAGCTCGGCCTTGTCGCGGAGCGCGGGCGCCCCGGAGGCGCCGTTCGCGAGCATGAACACCGCGTCGTTGGTGCTCATCTCGTTGTCGACGTTGAGGCACCCGAAGCTGCCCTGCGCGACGCGCTCGAGCATCGCCTGGAGGGTCTTGGGGTCGATCGTGGCGTCGGTGACGATGAACGCGAGCAGCGTGGCGAGCTCGGGCGCGATCATGCCGGAGCCCTTGCAGAACGCGCTGATCGTCACCGTGACGCCGCCGACCGCGACGGTGCGATGCGTGAGCTTCACGCGCGTGTCGGTGGTGAGGATGGCCTCGGCGGCGGGCACGAGCGCGTCGCCCCGCTGCTTGGCGAGCGCGACGCACCCCGCGACGAGCTTCGCGACCGGCAGCGGCACGCCGATGACGCCGGTGGAGGCCGACAGCACGCTCTCGGCCGGGACGCCCAGCGCCTTGCCCATCGCGGCGTGGACCGCCGCCACGTCCTCCCGCCCCTGCGCGCCGGTGAGGGCGTTCGCGTTGCCGCTGTTGGCCACGATGGCCCGGAAGCCGGTGCCAGGGAGCCGCGACGCCGCGTCGGCCACGGGCGCCGCGCGCGCCGCGCTGACCGTGAAGACGCCGGCCGCGGAGCACGGCTCTGCGCTGTGCACGAGCGCCATGTCCTTGCGGTGCGCCTTCACGCCCGCGTTGACGCCAGCGAAGGAAAAACCCTTGGGAATTCTCATGCTGCGCTCCGGTGGAGGCCGTCGAGGCCCAGGGTCTCGGGGAGGCCGAGGGCGAGGTTGGCGTTCTGGAGGGCCTGGCCGGCCGCGCCCTTCAGCAGGTTGTCGATGGCGGCGAGCACCACCACGCGGCCCGGCCGTGCGGCGACGCCGACGCGGCACCTGTTCGTGCCGACCACGGCGGCCAGCGTGACCTCGCCGGGCGTCACGACGTCGACGAACGGCGCGCCCGCGTAGGCGGCGCGCAGGCACTCCTCGAGGGCCGCGAGGCCCGCGCCGCCTCGCGGGCGCGCGTAGCAGGTGGCGAGCAGGCCGCGCCGCACGGGCAGGAGGTGCGGCGTGAAGACGAGGTCGTGGGCGACGAGCGGCCCGGCGCCCGCGTACGCCGCGAGCTTCTGGGCGATCTCCGGCTCGTGCTGGTGGGCGAGGACCTTGTACGCGCGGAGGTTCTCTGCCACCTCCGCGAACGAGTGCTCCTCCTTCGCCTGCCTACCGGCGCCCGTGGTGCCCGACTTGGCGTCGACGACGAGGCCCTCGCCCTCGAGCAGGCCCGCGCGGAGGAGCGGCGCGAGCGCGAGCAGCGTCGCCGTGGGGTAGCACCCGGGGTTCGCCACGAGCGCCCCGCGCGGCGGCGCCCCGAAGAGCTCGGGTAGGCCGTACGGAGTGGTCCCGAGCCGCGCGGGCTCGGGGTGCGAGAAGTTGTAGTGTGCACGCACGTCGTCCGCGGTGGCCAAGCGGAAGGCGCCGGACAGGTCGATCACCGTGCGCCCGCCCGCCGCGAGGCGCGGGCCGAGGTCGGCGGAGACCTCCGCGGGGGTGGCGAGGAAGGCCACGTCGCACGTGGCCGCGGCGGCCAGGGCCTCGCCGTTCTTCACGAAGGCGAGCTCGCTCTGGAGGCCGAGCTCACGCCCCACCGAGCGCCCGGCGCGCGCGTCGGAGGTGGCGGCCGCGAGCGCGAGGCCAGGGTGGCCGGCCACGAGGCGCGCGAGCACCCCGCCCGAGTAGCCCGAGGCGCCCACGACGATGACCCGATGCGCGGTGCTCACGGCGTGCGCGGTTACGGGGTTTCGCCGCAAACTTCAAGGCTTACGGTCGCGGTTGCGCGGCCCGCGGCCGTTTCGCTGCGAAACTGGCCGAGCCAGCGAACGCGCGGACGGTCAGGGGTGCGCCGCGGCCGCGGGCTTGTCCCCGCCGGCGTTGCCGGTGTCGGTGGCGCTCGCGGAGCTCGACCACGCCCACCAGACGCCACCCAGCAAGAACAGCGCGGCCCCGAGCGCGGGGAGCCACATGGGGGTCTTCGGCTCATCCTCGTGGGCGTGGGCGTGCGGGTCGGCCATGGCGCGGATATCCCCCGGGGGCGCGGGGGTGTCAAGTCGCTCGGGCGAGGCTCAGCCCCGCGCGCGCGTGCGGAGACGCCGCGCCCCGAGCGCCGCCGCGACGGCGACCGCCGCCAGCGCGCCGAGATCGCCGGCCTCGCCCACGGTGCGCACGCCGCACTGGAGGCCGACCT
>CAZHGG010000549.1:0-4953 GCA_964531755.1 uncultured Polyangiaceae bacterium | reverse complement strand
CGGAGGGCGCGGGGGTGCGTCACGCGCTCAGCGTACGCGGCGCGCGGCGGGCGAGCAACCCGACCTACGCGGTGGCCGGCGCGCCTGCGGGCTCGAAGCGGCGAACGAGCGCTGACGTGTCGTCCGGCGACGCCATGTCCGTGCTCACCTCGAAGACCGCGGCGAAATGCGGCACCGCGAGCGACCGCCCCACGGTCTCCACGGAGGCGTGGCTCACGCCCAGCGCCGCGAGCGACGTGACCGCGTGCTCGGAGATGCCACACGGGACGATCGTGCCAAACCCCGCGAGGTCGGTGCTCACGTTGAACGCGAAGCCGTGCATCGTGACCCAGCGCGAGAGCCGGACGCCGATCGCGCCGATCTTGCCGAGCCGCAGCCGCCGCGCCGGCTCCGCCACGCCGCCCAGGGTGGCCTCGGCGGCGGCCTGATCGAAGCGCCGCGGCGAGTCGAGATCGACCCACGCGCCCACGAACCCCTGGACATACCCGGCGTCGAGGCCGTGGCTCCGCGCGAGCCGCACCATCACACAGCCGAGGTCGCGCACGTAGCGCCGCACGTCGCACCGATCGGGCTTCAGGTCGATCACCGGGTAGGCCACGAGCTGCCCCGGGCCGTGGTACGTGACGTCCCCCCCGCGGCCGGTCTCGACGAGGTCGATGCCCCGCGCCGCACGCGCGTCCGGATCGGCCAGCACGTTCTCCGCGTTGGCGCTGCGCCCGAGCGTGATCACGGGCTCGTGCTCGACGAGCAGCACGAGATCGCCTACCTGCTCGGCGGCCCGCGCCTCGACGAGGGCCTGCTGCAGCCGGTGGACCCCCTCGTAGCGCCGACGGCCGAGCCAGTGAAAGGTCAGATGTTTCATGCGCGCCCGCCTCAGCCGCGGTAGTTCGGGGCCTCGACGGCGAGCGTCACGTCGTGCACGTGGCTCTCGCGCAGGCCCGCCGAGGTGATCCGCACGAAGCGCCCGCGCTCGCGGAGCTCGTCGATCGTGCGCGCGCCCACGTAGCCCATGCCGCTGCGCAGCCCGCCGACGAGCTGGTGGAGGATGGCGGCGAGGTGCCCGCGGTACTGCACGCGCCCCTCGATGCCCTCGGGCACGAGCTTCTCGTCGGCCGTGCCGCCCTGGCCGTAGCGGTCCTTGCTGCCGCGCGCCATGGCGCCCAGCGACCCCATGCCGCGGTAGTTCTTGAAGGCGCGACCCATGAGGAGCTCGACCTCGCCCGGCGCCTCGTCCGTGCCCGCGAAGAGCGAGCCGATCATCACGGTGCGCGCGCCCGCCGCGAGCGCCTTGGTGAAGTCGCCCGAGAGCTTGATCCCGCCGTCTGCGATCACGTACACGCCCGCCCGCTCGGCCTCCTTGGCGCAGTCGGCGATGGCCGTGATCTGCGGCACGCCCACGCCCGCGACCACGCGCGTCGTGCAGATGCTGCCGGGGCCGATGCCGACCTTCACGGCGTCGACCCCCGCGTCGACCAGGGCGCGCGTGGCGTCGGCCGTGGCCACGTTGCCGGCGATCACGTCGAGCGTGGGGTGCGCGCGCTTGATGGCGCGCACGGCGTCCAGCACGCCCTTCGAATGTCCGTGCGCGGTGTCGACCACGAGCACGTCGGCGCCGGCGGCGACCAGCGCCTCGACGCGCGCCTCGCGATCGGGCCCAGGCCCCACGGCCGCCGCGACCCGGAGGCGCCCCGCGCCGTCGACCGTCGCGTGCTTCGGGAGGCTCGCGAGCCCGAGGGCCTCGGGCGACGCCTCCTTCACGGCGCGCACCTCGGCGGCCTGCTCCTCCGGCGTGAGGTTCTTGTGGAGCACGCCGAGGCCCCCCTCGAGGGCCATCGCGCGCGCCATCCGCGCCTCCGTGACCGAGTCCATCGCCGCGGACAGCAGCGGGACCGCCAGCGACACGCGCCGCGTGAGCGGCGAGCGCGTGTCGACGTCGCGGGGGAGCACGTCGCTGTACGCGGGGAGGAGCAGCACGTCGTCGAAGGTGAGGCACTCGCGGAGCACGTCTTCCAGCATGGCCCTCTCCTCGCACAGTCGCGGGCCGAGCGCGAGCGCCACGCGACGAGCGACCTACTCGGGAACGTCGACGCCGTCGGCGCGCTGCTGCTCGCGGAACTCCTCGATGCCCTCATTCCACGCGTCGGTGATCTCGGGGTCGAACTGCGTGCTGGAGCAGCGATCAATCTCGTTGAGGGCGACCTCGTGCGGGAGGGCGCGGCGGTACGCGCGGTCGCTCGTCATGGCGTCGTAGGTGTCGGCCACGGAGACGATGCGCGCCATCACGGGCACGTCGTTGCCCTTCAGCCCGAGCGGGTAGCCGCGGCCGTCCCAGCGCTCGTGGTGGAGGTACACGCCGGGGATGAGCGGGTTCAGGAACTTGATGGGCTCGAGGATGTCCTTGCCGTACCCGGGGTGCTTCTTGAAGGTCTCGTACTCGTCCTGCGTCAGCTTGCCCGGCTTGTTCAGGTTCATCACGCACCCGATCTTGCCGATGTCGTGCATGAGCGCGCTCTGGCGCACGATCTCCACCTGGTCGAGGCCGAGGCCGAGGCGCTTGGCGAGCAGCATGCTGTAGAGCGCCACCCGATCGGAGTGCCCGGCGGTGTAGCGATCCATCTTGTCGATGGCCTTCGCGAGCCCCTGGATGGTCTGCTGGAAGGTGGCGCGCAGGTCCTCGTAGAGGCGCGCGTTCTCCACGGCCGCGGAGGTGCGCGCCGCCACGATCGCGAGCAGCTTGCGCTGCCCCTCGTCGAAGCGGGTGGTGCGCGCGTACGAGGTGAGGCACACCCAGCCGATCAGCCGCGTCTTGATGCGGAGCGGCACCGCGAGCAGCGACGTGGCCGGGCTCACGGGGGCCTCCTTGAAGAACCGCGGAGCGATGGTCCCCTGGTCGAGCAGCACCGCGTCGCCGGCGAAGTGCTCGACGAACGCCTCGGGCTCGAACGTGCCGAGCTGCGCGCACACGTCGGCCGGCAGGTGCGACGCGAAGAGCCGCTGGCGCTCGAAGAAGCCGCCCTCGCCGTCGTCGAGCCAGGTGGAGACGCTCTCGGCGTCGAGCTCCGTGAGGGCGGTGTCGCCGACCGTGGCGAGCACCTGCTCGAGCGACAGGCTCGCGCTGATGGCCTCGGAGACCTTGTAGAGCGAGAGCGCCTCCCGGAGGCGCATGTTCTCCGCGGAGAGCCGCTGCTTCTCGAGGCCGCGCTGGACGACGTGGATGACCTCCTCCACCTTGAAGGGCTTCAAGATGTAGTCGTAGGCGCCGCGCTTCATGGCGTCGATCGCGGTCTCGACCGTGCCGAAGCCGGTCATGATGATGGTGAGCGCGTTTGGCGCGGCGGCCCCCACCGCCTCGAGCAGCTCGATGCCGCCCATGCGAGGCATCTTCAGGTCGCTGATGATGAGGTCGTAGTGCGCCTGCTGGAGCTCGTTCAGCGCCGCCGCTCCGTCGGACGCGGTCCGCACGTAGTACCCCTCCATGCCGAGGAAATCAGCAAGGATATCGCGGATATACTTCTCGTCGTCGACGATAAGGAGCCGCGGACGGTCGAGGGAGGGCTGGGTCATGAGCCGTGGGCTGCGCTGGAGGGCGGCCGCAGCGCCGACGCGGAAGTCTACTGGCGGGCGGCCGCGTTGACCAGCGTATCCTCGCGAGACCGCGTCGGGCCGCGAGCCGCCGCGCGGGGCGGGTCGTCCGCCCCCCCGGCGGGCGGCGCTGGGCTTGCAGAGGCCCGCGCGGCGTGCGACGACACCTTCATGCGCGCGCGTCGACCCGGAGAGAAGCGCACGGCGAGCCTGCTCGTCGTGTACGGGCTCCTCCTCGTCGTCGCGCTCGGGCTCGCCGCCCTGCGCGGAGAGAGCCCCTTCATCACGACCCCGAGCCTTCCGCTCGGCGGAGCGGCGCTCGTGGCCGCGAGCCTCGCGCTCGGCGCGGCGCTGGCCGTGCTCACGGTGGTCGCCACGCGCTGGCTCGTCCGCCGGGTCGTGTGGGCGCGACGCCTGCACGAGACCCTCCGCCCGGCGGTGAAGGACGCCTCCACGGGCCAGCTGCTCGGCATGGCGGTGATGAGCGGCCTCGGCGAGGAGCTCTTCTTCCGCGGCCTGCTCGTGCCGGCGCTGGGCGTCGTGGCCTCGAGCCTGCTCTTCGGCGTGCTCCACCAGGTCCCGGGCCGCGCGCGCTTCGTGTGGGCGGGCTGGGCCACGGTCATGGGCCTCGCGTTCGCGGCGATCTTCCGGCTCACCGGCAGCCTCGCGGGGCCCGTCCTCGCCCACGTGGCCATCAACGCCGTGAACCTCGTGTTCCTCCGCGACACCGCGGCCACCGTCGCGCCGCGCAAGCTGGGCGGCATCCTGCGCGCCTGAGCGAACGCCCGCCGCGCGCGCGCCGTCCGTGGTACGATGCGCCGCACATGAGCGCGCCGGGAGACACCCTCGAGGCACCGAGCCACGCCGCGCGGGCGACCGAGCCCCGCGTCGGCCTCGCGTTCCCGGCGCTGCTCCTCGTCGCGGCGGCCCTCGTGCTCGCCACGATCCACGTCGCCTTCCTGCGCGCGCCCACCGAGCGCACGATGGGCATCGTCCAGAAGATCTTCTACTTCCACGTGCCGTCGGCTTACAGCATGTATTTGGGCGCCACGGCGTGCTTCGCCGGGTCGATCGCGTACCTGCTCCGCCCCACCGACCGCGCCGACGCGATCGCCAAGGCCGGGGCCGAGCTCTCCGTGGTGTACGGCCTGTGCGTGCTCGTCACCGGGCCGCTTTGGGCGGCGAAGGCGTGGGGCTTCTACTGGACGTGGGATCCCCGCCTCACCACGGCGATGCTGAGCTTCCTCATTTACGTCGCGTACCTGGTGCTCCGGGCCTTCACGGGCGACGGGCCCGGCGAGCGTCGCTTCGCCGCGGCCCTCGGCATTCTCGGCGCCGCCAACCTGCCGATCATCCATTTCAGCGTACAAA
>CAZHGG010000548.1:0-4962 GCA_964531755.1 uncultured Polyangiaceae bacterium | reverse complement strand
CACGGCGAGCTCCACGTCGCGCGGGCTCTTCGCGAGCGCGGCGCGGAGCGCCCGGAGCTCGCGGGCGCGGTGGCCGTCGATGCGCGCGGGCAGCCGCTCGAGCACCTCGTCGTCGCGCGTCGGCGCGAAGACGCGCGCGGCGCCGTCCGAGCGGCGCGCGGTCGCGACGAGGGCGGCGCACGCCGCGAGCATCGAGAGCCCGAGCGCCGCCTTCACCAGCCGCCGGGCGCGTCTGCCGTGGGGTCCCATCCGCGTGGCGAACTTTGCGTCAGAGTTTGCGGGATGTCGCGTGGCTTTTGCTATCCTTTCGGAAGCCCGCGGGTCGCCGATGCGCCGTGAGCCGAGATCCCCACAAGGAGCCCCCGTGAAACGCCGCTTGCCCGTGACGCTCGCCGTCTTCGCCGTGCTGATGCTCCTTCCGCTGGCGGCCTGGGCCGACGGCTCCGACACCTCCGCGTTCGAACGCTACGCCGCGCAGAGCCCCCTCGTGGCGGCGGGCATGTCGTTCGTGTTCGGGTTCATCAGCGCGCTGACGCCCTGCGTGTTCCCCATGGTGCCCATCACCGTGGCCATCTTCGGCGCCACCGAGTCGCCCTCGCGCCTGCGCGGCGCCGCGCTCTCCGCCACGTTCGTGCTGGGCATCGCGTGCCTCTTCACGCCGCTCGGGGTGGGCGCGGCGATGACCGGTCAGCTCATGGGCAGCGCGCTCGCGAACCCGTGGGTCGTGGCCGTGCTCGCGCTCGTGTTCTTCGCGCTCTCGTCGTCGATGTTCGGCGCCTTCGAGATGGCCCTGCCGTCGAGCATGAACAACCGCCTCGCGAGCGTGGGCGGCGTGGGGTTCAAGGGCGCGTTCGTGCTCGGCCTCGTCATGGGCCTCGTCGCGGCGCCGTGCACCGGCCCGTTCATGACGGGCATGATCACGTGGATCGCGACCAAGGGGAACCTGGGGCTCGGCGCCATCTGCATGTTCTCGTTCTCGCTGGGGCTCGGCGTGTTGTTCTTCATCGCCGGCACCTTCGCGGTGAACCTGCCGAAGGGCGGCGCCTGGATGATGGGCATCAAGTGGGCGAGCGGCGTCGGCCTCGCCTACATGGCGTTCGCGTACATCCGCGACAGCCAGCCCGCGCTCGCCAAGAAGGTCATCCTCCCGAGCACGGTGTTCGGCGTGGGCGTCGGCGTGCTCTTCCTCGTGGGGCTCGGCCTCGGCGTCGTCGACGTGCTCGCCGAGCGGCGCAAGTCGCCCATCGCGCACCTGTCGCGGCCGATGAAGCTCGCGTCGATCGTGCCCGCCGTCGCTGGCGCGTTCCTCTTCATCTCGTGGCTGAACACCTCGAAGCCGCTCGAGGTCGACCCCAACGCCCCGAAGATCGAGTGGGCGCAAAAAGAGGCGGCCGACGCCGTGCTCGCCAAGGCGACCGCCGACAAGAAGCCCGTGATGATCGATTTCGGCGCGAGCTGGTGCAAGGCCTGCATGGAGCTCGAGGAGCACACGTTCCCCGACGCCCGCGTCCGCACGGAGGCCTCGCGGTACGCGGCGGTGCACGTCGACGCCACCGACGACGACGACGAGTTCGTGAAGAAGCTGCAGGGCAAGTACAAGGTCCGCGGGCTGCCCACGGTCATCCTCCTGGACAGCGCGGGCGCGGAGAAGACCCGCTTCACCGAGTTCGTCGAGCCGGGGAAGTTCGTCGAGGCGCTGAAGAAGGTCCAGTGAGGCCGGGAACACGGGGCGGGGTGTGCCACCTCGCGCCCGACGCGGCAGAGGCGTCGCGGCCGGTCGACGCACAAACGAAGCAAGATCCCGCGCTTGCCGCACATTCTCGCTCGGCACGGAGGGTGCTAGCTGTCCTCGCCGTGGACTCTCCCCTTCGCGCTCAGGCAGGTCAGGCACGTCAGGCACGTCAGGCACGTCAGGCGCGCGCGGGGCGCGTCCGCCGCGTCACGTCCGCGCTCGGGCTCGCCTGCTTGCTCCTGGGGCTCGCGCCCACGGGCTGCTCGTCGACCCCGGCCGAGGCCGGGTCGGCGCTCGTGGTCGGCGTCACCGGGGAAGACCTCCGCACGCTTCTCGAGAGCGTGAAGGTCACGGCCAAGGTAGGGGGCGAGGTCGCGAAGGAGGCCACGGTCTCGCGCGACGGCGACGGGGTGCTCAAGTTCCCCGCCGAGATCACGGTGGAGGGCGCCGCGGGGGCGCCGGTCGAGGTCACGCTGGTGGGGTACGGCGCGCCGGTCGTGGGCACGCGCGGCCCATCCGACCCGCCCGCCGCGAGCGTGCCGCTGCTGCACCGGCTCGTCACGACCACGATGCCGAAGGCGAAGAGCCTCGTGCGTGTGCAGCTCGACTCGCGCTGCCTGCCCGTGGGCACCGCAGCGCTCGAGTGCCCCGGGGGCAGCACGTGCCAGGGCGGCCGGTGCGTGGACGCCTCCGTGCCTGCCTCGGCGCTCGAGCCGTACTCGCCCGACTGGCCCACGAGCGCGCCGGATCCGTGTCGCCCGGCGAACGCGGGCCCGCCCGAGCTCGCGATCGGGAAGGGCCAGACCGACTACTCGCCGCTCGCGCCGAACGAGACCTTGAAGATGGAGCTCGGGCCGCAGGGCGGGCACCACATCTGGATCGCGGTGCGGCTCCGCAACCTGAAGCAGTCGGGCTCGCGCACGGCGCTCTCGGCGGTGCAGCCCGACACCGGCCTCAAGGCCACGCCCACGGCCTTCGTGTTCACCCTCGACACCGACGAGGGCGGGTACTGCAAGCTCTACGGGCTGCGCTTTCAGCTCGACGCGGGCGGCGATCTCGGCACGGCGTACAAGGCGTTCCTCGGCAAGCCGCTCGACGTCACCGTGGAGGTGACCGACGTGGCCGGCCGGAAGGCCTCGGCCACGCAGCGCGTGCTCATCGCGGACAAGCTGCTCTGCCCGGACGGCACCGAGAAGTGCAACACGCCGTGAGGTAGGCTACAGCGCGAACCCGAACCCGGCCGTGAGCGCGGCGAAGAGCTGCGGGCCGTGCCCGATCGGCACCCAGCTCGGCTCAAGCTCCGCGAACATGCGCAGCGGCGAGGCGCCGAGGCCGTGGGAGAGGCCGAGGCCCACGCCCACGCCCGAGCGGTGCTCGAGCCCGTGGGACGAGTCGCCGAGGATCGAGGCGCCTGGGTGGTCGTGCCAGGTCTGCGTTGGCGCGAAGTGGATGTGCACGAGGCGGAGGGCGCCGTACGGCCGCAGCCCCCACGCGTCGGTGCGCTCGACGCGCAGGCCGAGCGCGAGCCGCACCCAGGCGTTGTTGGGCTCGTCCCGCCGCGCGGCGGAGACGCCGCCGGAGCCGACGAGCTCGAGGGCGAGCCACTTGCCGAGGGGAAAGGCCGCGGTGAGCGAGCCGCCGATCGCGGGCACGGCGCCGGCCGTCGTGTCGAGCACGCTCGCCGCCGCGCTTCCGCCGTACATCGTGAACGATCTCGGGCGGTTATCGAGCCGCCGTGTGGTCCCCCCGAACCCGTCCTCGGGGACGGCGGCGCGCCCCGGGCTCGTGACGAGGAGCGTGAGCGACGCGGCGGCGAGGGCGAGCGCGCCGGCGCGAGGCGGGGCGGGATGTTGGGGGGAGCGGCTCTTCATGCCCCATGGGTGGAGCCGACGGGCGCCGATTATGAAGGCCCGCGCGAGAGGCGCAACAGGCGCCGACAGGCGCGCTCAGAGGCGCGGGACGTCACCCGCCGAGGCGGGGCCCACGGCCCGCGCGAGCTGCTGGGTCGCGCGGAGGGCGGCGCCGCGGAGCTCGACGGCGCGTGAGCGGGCCACCACGTAGCTGCCGTAGGCGTCGAGCAGCTCGAGGACGCTGCCGCGCCCCTCGCGGTAGCCGACCTCGGCCATCTGCCGCATGCGCTCGACGTCGCCCGCGACCGTGTCGCGGAAGCGCCGCCACGCGGCGACGCGCGCCGCCGCGGCGGCGAGCGCGGCCTCGACGTCGCGCGCGACCGTGACCTCGACCTGCCGCGCCCGCAGGCGGTGCGCCTCGGCCTCGGCCGTGCTGCGTCCCACGGTGCCCTGCCCGCGATCGAAGAGCGGGAGCGGCACGCTGAGGCCCACGGTGACGGCGCCGCCGTCCTTCGGGCCCGGGTCGTTGGGGATGCGGAAGAAGTGCGAGTACCCGAGGCTCACGTCCGGCGTGGGCACCACCGCGCGCTTGGCCGCCTCGGTGCGCAGATCGCCCGCGGTCGCGCGCGCCTTCGCGGCGGCCACCTCCGCGCGACGCGCGAGCGCGGCGGTGACGAGCGCCCGCGCGTCGGCCGGCAGCTCCGCCGGCTCGCCCCCGAGGTCCTCGGCGACGAGCGTGGCGGGCTCGACGTCCCGCCCGAGGGCCTGCGCGAGCGCGGCGCGCGCCGCGAAGAGCTCGGCCTCCGCGTCGGTCTGGCGAGCGCGGGCGCCGCTCTGCTCGACGCCCACGCGCACCCGATCGTAGGCGGGGTTCGCGCCCGCGGTGACGCGCTCGGCGATGATGGCCTGCACGCGGTCGAGGTCACGGGTCGCGGCCGCGGCGAGCGCGAGCTTCGCCTGCGCGATCTGGAGCTCGAGGTACGCGAGGCGCACGTCGGAGGCGAGCTGCCACGCTGCGGCCGCAAACTCGCGCTCCGCGGCCGTGGCGAACCCCTGCGCCGCGTCCCGCCGGAGCCCCACCTGCCCGGCGATCGGCGCCGGCTGCGTGACCGTGAGGTAGAGCTCCTGTTGGCCGCCCGACGGGATGCCGTGGACCAGGAACGCCCCGGTGGCCGAGAGCGTGGGGTTCGCGTAGAGCCCGGCGCCGAGCGCGTCGGCGCGGGCCGCGGACACGTCGAAGCGCGCCGCCGCGAGCTCGAGGTTCTGGTGCCGAAAGCGCTCGAGGGCCTCCGCGCGCGAGAGGGTGTGGCCCGCGGCCGGAGCCGTCGGGGGAGGCGCGGGGACCGGGGCGGGGGCCTCGGGCTCGGCGGCGGCCGCGGG
>CAZHGG010000547.1:0-4973 GCA_964531755.1 uncultured Polyangiaceae bacterium | reverse complement strand
CCGAGCGCGACGCCCCGCGCGGCCCTCGCGGCCGGCGAAGGCGTCGAGGCCGTCGCGGCCCCCTCGGCCGTCCAGCGCACCCCGAGGCGCGACACACCCCACTCCGCGATGACCGCCTGCGCGATCATGGCGGCGAGGCCGTAGCTCGCGAGCAGCGCCCCGGCGAGGAGTCCGCAGGCGTGGAAGAACAGGCCCGCGGCGGCGACGCGCGCGGCGTTCGCCGGCGTCATCGGCGCGGCGTCGAGGTCGGGCTCCCTGGGCGCGCCGCCCGTCCCTGCCCGCGCTTGGGCGTCCTGCTCGCTCATGGTCGTCGCCCCCGCTACTCGAGCGTGATGAGGCGCGCGTTGCTCTCGACGGTGGCGCCCTCGGCCACATGGACGGTGAGCACGGCGCCGCTCGCCTTCGCCTTCACCTCGTTCTCCATCTTCATCGCCTCGAGCACGAGGAGCGGCTGACCCGCGGTCACCGCGTCGCCGGGCTTCACCAGCACGCGCACGACGCGGCCGGGCATGGGGGCCTTCAGCGTCTTGTCGCCCCCGCCGCCGGACGCCGATTTCGTGCGCGCCGCGGCGCGCTGGCGCTCGCTCTCCACGCGCACGTAGGAGCGGTGGCCGCTGGCGATGGCGCCGAGCTCCGGCGGGGTCCCCTCCGTGGTGAGATCGACCATCCGGCCGTCCACCCGGACCGAGAGGGACGGGCCGACCTGCTCGGCGTCGACCTCGACCCGACGCCCCTCGATCTCGACTTGGAGCGCGCCGCTCGGCAGCTCGCGGATGTCGACGGTGGTAGCGGCCTCGGGGCGCGAGGGATCGAAGGACACGTAGTAGCGCATGGTCGACTCGGCGGGCGATGAGCGGTCAGGGAGGGCGGGGCTCCTTCTTAGTTCGGTGGGGCCCCGAGTTCCAGCGGCGTCGGCGAGCGCTACTTGAAGAACGGGCAGCTCGAGTCTGCGAGGCACCCGTGCGAGGCGGGGTGGCTCAGCACGTAGAGGTCGCGCCCCTCGGTGGCGAGGTAGCGCACGAGCAGGTTCGACGCGTGCGCGGCGTGGTCGAAGGCTCGGCACGCGTCGCCGGTGAGCCACACGTGGTAGCCCCGCGGGTTCCCGTAGATCGTGAACACGCCGAGCAGCGGATCGACCCCGGGCGCGCCCACGTCGACCCCGGTGAGGGGCCGCGACGCCAGCCTGGGCGCCCAGGCCCGATCGACGTCGCCGGCGCCCGCGATGGCCACGCTCGCGCTCCGGGCGAGCCGGAGCGGCTGCGCGTGCGGGGCGTCGTAGAGATCGCGCCCCTCGCTGAACCAGTCCGGGTCCGCCAGGGCGACCTTGCACGCGCTGTCGGCCCGGGGCGCAGGATCGCAGCGCGGGCCGGGGCGCGCGTTGGCCTGGCAGGCGGGGCCGCCGCTCGTGCGCGCGAACCGCGAGGTGCCCTCGAGCACGTGCTGGGCGCGCAGCGCGGCGTCGGGGGTGCGGTCGCCCAGCTCCTTGTAGAGTGCACGCGGCGTCGCGTGCTCGGCGTACGCGGGGGTGCGCTCGGCGGCCTCGGGTCGGAGGAACGGCAGCGCCCCGGCGGCGCGCGCGAACGCGTACCCGGTCGCGAGCGGCACCAGGGGATCGCCCACGGTGTTGAACTCGCTCACGCCGCGCGGCGGGACGGCGCGCCCCTCGACGTCGGTCCGGCGCCGCCGCGCGAAGAGCGGCGCGTAGCTCATGGGGTCGCCCGAGTCGACCGCCGCCTGGGTGAGCCCGAGGAGGCGCCGAAGCTCGGGCGAGCCCCGGCGCAGGCCGAGCCCCTCTTGCGGCGCGACGAGCGGCGTGCCGACCGGGAAGAACTGCGAGCGGAACTGCTGGCACCCCGTGCCCTCGGGCAGCTCGGCCGCCGCGACCGCCGCCGCGCACGTGCGGCGCTCGTCGGCCACCGGCGACGGCGCCTTGTCCCCGACCTCCCACGTCATGATGCGTCGCCCCGGCGTCACGCCGGGGCGGAGCGCGCAGGTGCCGTAGGACTCGACCGCGTCGCGCGGCCCCTCGTAGACCTGCACGTCGAGGCGGTCGCCTACGCTCGTGGGGAAGGGCACGCGGAAGCGCCCCTTCTCGTCGACCCGGCCGCAGCGCACCTCTTTGCTGCGCACGTTGGTGACGAGCACGGTCGCGCCGGCGGCGAGCTCGCGGTCCGACAGGCACGCGACCTCGAGCTCGCGCGTCTTGATGAGGTCGTTCACGAGGGTGCGCACGGAGCGCTGGCCGGCGGCGCAGCTCGAGGTCTTGCGCTCCTCCGCGGGCACCGAGAACATGAGCGGGCCCATGATCTGCTGCAGGACCGGGTCGGGCGTGAGGGTGGAGCGCGTGGCCACGTCGCCGAGCCCGCCGCCGCCGCTGATGGCCGCGGTGGCCGACACGTTGGCGTCCACCGCGCCGTGGATCATCGCGAGGATGCCGCCGAAGCTGTCGCCCGACGTGGTGATCGGGCGGCCCCCGCCCACGTCGGGGACGCCGTTTCCGTCGAAGTCGCCCGCCAGGTTGGGCTTGCCGTCGCCGTCGTAGTCCTCGTCCGAGAGGGTCGTCCCGTTCCAGCTCCGCAAGACGCGTGTAGTCTGCATGAGATCGACCACGGACTGCCGGATGTTGTCGCGCGAGTGGAAGAGGTGCGCGCTCCAGATGTACCCGCCCGAGTCGGCGACGCCGTCCTCGTTGAGGTCACGCGCGCGCCCGCGGCCCACGCCGTTGATCCACGGGATGACGCAGAGGTTGCGGAAGATGGCCTCGCCGAGCTGCACCTGGCCGGGGGTGAGCACGAGGCCGTGCCCTGGCATGTCGATGCCCACCATCGCGAGCCCCTGCTTCGCGAAGTCGCCCGCGCGGAGCAAGATCTCGGCGCCCGTGGACGTGGTGCCGTGCGACCAGGTCGTGACGGGGAAGGGCTGGGCGCGGCCGGGCCCTGGCTTCGGCACCGAGAGCCAGAAATGCATGGTGTCGCGCCGCACGCGCCCGGCGCCGGTCTTGAAGTCGAGCTCGAAGCGGCCCTCGGTGTCCTCGTGGTCGGGGTCGTCCCCGATGAGGTAAGGAGACTCGAAGCTCCCGAGCACGAAGTAGTCGACGCTGCGGAGCGTCTCGACCAGCGCGTCGGCCTGGGAGCCCTTCAGGCCGAAGAACGAGTCGAGGAACTTGCTCACCTCGGGGAGGAGGGGGTCGAGCTTGACGATGTTCGGGTGCTTCAGCGGCTCGGCGCACGCGGGGGTGCGTCGCGCGAGGTCGTCGGTCTCGGGGGTGGCCTCGCGCGCGAGCCCCGCGGCGCGGAACGTGCGGACCTTCACGGGGAACTCGTCCGCGAGGCGCGCGAAGGGGCCCTTGCCGTGGAGGCCGTCGCGGAGCGTGAAGAGGTCCTCGGTCTGAGGGCCTGTGGTGAACGACCACGCGAAGGCGACGTGCTCGAGGCCCGTGCCGGCGAGATCGCCGTAGTAGGCGCGCTTCGTCGGATCGGACAGGGCCGTGGCGAGGCGCCGCATCGCGTCGGTCTGCGCCACGTGGTGCACCTGCGTGAACGGGGACCGGACGGGTCGGCCGGCGCGATCGCGGAGGCGATCGGTGAGCACCACCGCGTACTCGCGCTTCTCCTCGAGGGGGACGATGGGGCGCAGCAGCAGCGTGTCGGTCTCGCGCTCGTACCACGTGAGCAGCTCGCTCGCCTTCTTGGCCTTCGCGCTCGGGCTCGCGCCGCCGGCCCCCGCTCGCGGCCACGTGTTGGGGTGGTCGATGACCCCGTCGAAGTCCGTGTCGAGCTCGGGCGCGTATTGGCCCGGCGCGAGGCCCGCGCCCTCCTCGCCGGTCTCGAAGAGGATCGAGTCCTCGCCACGGCGGGGATCGTTGGGCCAATACAGCGTGTCGTCGAGCACCGTCGGCGGAAACAGGCCGTTGCCGGTCTCGAGGAGGGCGGGGAGCCCCGTGGTGAGGTCGACGACGTAGAACGGGTCGTCGGCCGGGTCGAAGTCATCGCCGATCGTGCGGGCGGCGATCGCGTCGAGGTCGAGCGCCGGCAGCGTGGGGTCTTGGTCGCGCGGCTTCGCGAACGACACGCTGATGGGGGCGAACGTGCCCCAGCCCTCGAGCGAGGTGAACCCGCGCCGCGCGGCCGCCTCGAGCGCCGTGGGGGCCACGAGGCTCACGTTCACGCGACGGCCGGTGCGGCTCGTCGGATCGGCGAAGGTCGCGATGTCGTTCGGGACGGGGATCTCCGGGAGCGGGCGGTGCGTCAGCGCGAAGACCACCTCGGGGCCATCCCCGGGCGGCGTCGCCCGCAGATCCCCCGGGATGGTGTCGAGCTGGCACGCCGGCGCGGCCGTCGCGACCAGCGCGAGGGAGAGGAGCGCGAGCAGGCCCGGGCGCGTGGAACGCATGCGATCTCGGAGTCTACACGCCCGCCGGCGCGCGCGCGGCCCAAACGGCCGCGTCCCCTCGCGGGACCGCGCAGACGTTGCGCGTCCGGCTCCCCACGACTGAGCTATAGTCGCCGGCCGTGGCACAGACCAGGGTCGGAGTTCCGAGAGAGACGGCGGCTGGGGAGAAGCGCGTGGGCACCACGCCAGAGGCCGCCAAGAAGCTCGTGGAGCTCGGCTTCGCCGTGGAGCTCGAGCGCGGCGCCGGGGCGGCGGCGGGCTTCTCCGACGCGAGCTACGAGGAGGCGGGCGCCTCGCTCCACGACACGGTGTGGGACGCCGACGTGGTCCTCAAGGTGCGCCCGCCGAGCCACGAGGAGATCGCGCGCCTCCGAGAGGGCGCGACGCTCATCTCGCTGTTGCAGCCAGAGCGCGACGACGCGCTGCTCGGGCTCCTCAGCGCGCAGAAGGTGAGCGCGCTCGCGCTCGAGCGCATCCCGCGCATCACGCGGGCGCAGAAGATGGACGTGCTCTCGTCGATGGCGAACCTGGCGGGGTACCGCGCCGTCATCGAGGCGGCGCAGCACCTCCAGCGGTTCTTC